>NZ_APIO01000076.1:0-15096 GCF_000408945.1 Pseudomonas sp. G5(2012) | reverse complement strand
GCCGCAGGCTGCGATCTATTGCATTTCAGGCAGCCGGAGCTGCCTTTGCCACCGCCGCCGAAGCCGCCAGCATCGCCCGCAACAGCACCGCACACCCGGCCGCCAGGTCATCCGGGGCGGCATTTTCGATTTCGTTGTGGCTGATGCCGCCTTCGCACGGCACGAAGATCATCCCGGCCGGACCCAGCTCGGCAAGGAAGATCGCGTCGTGTCCGGCGCCGCTGACGATGTCCATGTGCGACAGGCCCAGCCCTTGCGCCGCGTTACGTACCGCTTCGACGCAGCCCTTGTCGAAGTACAGCGGCGGGAAGTCGGCGGTGGGTGTCAGTTCATAGGTCAGGCCATGTTCTTCGCAGGTGGTCTCGATGACTTCGCGCACTTCAGCGATCATCGAGTCCAGTCGCGACGGCTCCAGGTGACGGAAGTCCAGGGTCATGCGCACCTCGCCCGGAATGACGTTGCGCGAGCCGGGGTAGGCTTGCAGGCAACCGACAGTGCCACAGGCATGGGGCTGATGACCGAGGGCCGCGCGGTTGACCGCACCGACGATCACTGCCGCGCCGACCAGGGCGTCCTTGCGCAGGTGCATCGGCGTTGGGCCGGCGTGGGCCTCGACGCCACGCAGTTTCAGGTCGAACCATTTCTGTCCGAGGGCGCCCATGACCACGCCGATGGTTTTGCGTTCGTCTTCAAGAATCGGACCTTGTTCGATGTGCGCCTCGAAATAGGCGCCCACCGCGTGGCCGCTGACCTTGCGGGTTCCAGCGTAGCCAATGGCATTAAGCGCTTCGCCTACCGTCACGCCCTCGGCATCGACCTTGGCCAGGGTTTCTTCCAGGGTGAACTTCTCGGCGAATACGCCGGAGCCCATCATGCACGGCGCGAAGCGCGAGCCTTCTTCGTTGGTCCACACCACCACTTCCAGCGGCGCTTCGGTCTCGATGCCCAGGTCATTGAGGGTACGCAGCACTTCCACGCCGGCGAGCACGCCGAAACAGCCATCGAACTTGCCCCCCGTGGGCTGGGTGTCGATGTGACTACCGGTCATCACCGGTGGCAGGTCCGGGTTGCGCCCCGGGCGACGGGCGAAAATATTGCCGACGGCGTCGATACTGACGGTGCAACCGGCTTCCTCACACCACTTCACGAACGTATCGCGGGCCTGGCGGTCGAGGTCGGTCAAGGCCAGGCGACAGACACCGCCCTTGACCGTGGCGCCGAGCTTGGCCAGTTCCATGAGCGACTGCCACAGACGGTCGCGGTTGATGTGCTGATGGGTCGATTGCAGAACGTCTACGGCTGCGTTCATGGGGATCTCCTGAGGCTGTTTGGATCTGATAGTTCCCACGCTCCGCGTGGGAATTCATCCATGGACGCTCTGCGTCCAGGCTTGGGACGCAGAGCGTCCCGGGCTGCATTCCCACGCAGAGCGCGGGAACTATCATTACAGGGTTGACTTGGCAACCACGGGGCTCGGGCGCATCGCGCATAGCCCGTAATAAATCAACCCACCCAGGGCCGAGCCGGTAAACCAGCCATAGCTGTAGAACCAGCTGAAGGCATCACTGCCGAGCGACAGCAGCGTCAACACCACCGGCACCCCGAAGGCGATGAAACCGTTCCAGTTCCACGCCGGATACACGTCGTCGCGGTACAGCCCGGCCAAATCCAGCTGCTGTTTCTTGATCAGGAAATAGTCCACCACCATGATCCCGGCAATCGGCCCCAGCAAGCTGGAGTAGCCGAGCAGCCAGTTGGAATAGACCGTCTCCAGGCTCAGGTCGGAAACGATCAGGCCGAGCTTTTTCAGCAGTTCATGGGCCATCAGCGCCAGCCCGACCAGCCCGGTGAGCATCACCGCCTTGGTCCGGTTGATCGCCTTGGGGGCGATGTTCTGGAAATCGTTGGTGGGCGACACGATGTTGGCTGCGGTGTTGGTCGACAGCGTCGCGATGATGATCAGCGCCATGGCCAGCGCCACCCACACCGGGCTCTGGATATGGCCGATCAGGGTCACCGGGTCGGACACCGTCACACCCACCAGCTTCACCGAGGCGGCGGTCATCACCACGCCCAGAGAGGCAAACAGGAACATGGTCAGTGGCAGGCCAATGATCTGCCCGACAATCTGGTCTTTCTGGCTTTTCGCATAGCGGCTGAAGTCAGGTATGTTCAGCGACAGCGTGGCCCAGAACCCGACCATCGCGGTCAACCCCGCCGCAAAGTAACTGGCCACCCCCGCGCCTTCGGGACGCTTGGCCGGGATCGCCAGCAGCTCGGACATCGATACATTGGGCATGGCCCACACCAACAACCCCACCCCCACCAGTACCAACAGTGGTGCCGAGAGGGTTTCCAGCCATTTGATCGACTCGGCACCGCGAATCACCACCCACAGGTTCAGCGCCCAGAACACCATGAAGCCGATGACCTCGCCGGTGCCGCCCAGGGATTTCCAGCCCTCGAACACCGAACCCAGGAACAGGTGAATTGCCAGGCCACCGAACATCGTCTGGATGCCGAACCAGCCACACGCCACCAAGGCGCGGATCAGACACGGGATGTTGGAGCCGAAGATGCCGAAGGACGAACGCAGCAACACCGGAAACGGGATGCCGTATTTGGTGCCGGGAAACGCGTTGAGCGTCAGCGGGATCAATACGATGATGTTGGCGAACAGAATCGCCAGCAGCGCTTCACCGACGCTCAGGCCGAAGTACGCCGTCAGCACTCCGCCCAGGGTATAGGTGGGCACGCATATCGCCATGCCCACCCACAATGCCGTGATGTGCCATTTGTTCCAGGTTCGTTCGTGCACCTTGGTCGGTGCTATGTCGTGGTTGTAACGGGGACTGTCGAGGACATCGCTACCGGCTTCCAGCTCGAACAAGCCGTCGCGCTCGTTCACTTGCGATCTGATCTGTTGCATGGCCGCTCCACTGATCTTTGAATTATTTTTGCTCATCAGGGGCTGGCGGCTTCAATAAACGTGCCGGTTGCCCCGCTTGCGCATCGGGCAGTTCCATAAACACTCTGTAAACAACTGATGTTTATCAGTTTTACTGGATCAACCAGGTAACCCTCGGTGACTTGTCACGCCACTGGAAACGATCTGCGCCAAGTTGTCCGAACAGTCAGGACTCAATCTGGTGCATCGATATTTTTCTCACGGTCGCGCATCAACCATAGACCATCCTCAAACGGCTGATTTCACATAAGAAATCTTGACCATATTTAGATCCTGTCAAGTGCGTCAAAATGGTGAGCGGCCTCACCATTTTGGTGAAAACAGCGTTTTATCGTTATTTATCAGTTAGTTAAAACAGTAATAAGCTTATAAAAAATATTCTTGCTCATTCCCATAACTCAGACTAGCTTTTAATCCTGACAGCGCTGACAGGAATAGTCCGGTTAACGCTGGCGTCATACAAAACATCTAGAACCGGCATCAGTCGGTCATGCCTGCGAGGAACCCGGAATGTCTCTGTTGATCCGTGGCGCTACCGTTATTACCCATGATGAAAGTTATCGCGCCGATGTGTATTGCGCAGACGGCGTAATCAAGGCCATCGGCGAAGACCTCGACGTTCCAGCAGGTGCCGAGATACTCGACGGCAGTGGTCAGTACCTGATGCCCGGCGGCATCGACCCCCACACCCACATGCAACTGCCCTTCATGGGCACCGTGGCCAGCGAAGACTTTTTCAGTGGCACGGCGGCGGGTCTGGCCGGTGGCACCACGTCGATCATCGACTTCGTGATCCCCAATCCGCAGCAGTCATTGATGGAGGCCTTCCACCAGTGGCGTGGCTGGGCCGAGAAGTCGGCGTCCGACTACGGCTTCCACGTCGCCATCACCTGGTGGAGCGAACAGGTCCGCGAAGAAATGGCCGAGCTGGTGATTCATCACGGGATCAACAGTTTCAAGCATTTCATGGCCTATAAGAACGCGATCATGGCGGCAGACGACACCCTGGTAGCGAGTTTTGAGCGCTGCCTGGAACTGGGCGCGGTGCCGACCGTGCATGCGGAAAACGGTGAGCTGGTGTATCACCTGCAACGCAAACTCATGGCCCAGGGCATGACCGGGCCGGAGGCGCATCCACTGTCGCGTCCCTCGCAGGTGGAAGGCGAAGCCGCGAGCCGTGCCATCCGCATTGCCGAAACCCTCGGCACGCCGTTGTACCTGGTGCATGTATCGACCAAAGAGGCGCTGGACGAAATCACCTACGCCCGCGCCAAGGGCCAACCGGTCTACGGCGAAGTGCTGGCCGGGCATCTGCTGCTGGACGACAGCGTCTACCGGCACCCGGACTGGCAAACCGCCGCCGGCTACGTGATGAGCCCGCCGTTCCGCCCGCGGGGTCATCAAGAGGCCCTTTGGCACGGTTTGCAGGCAGGTAACCTGCACACCACCGCCACCGATCACTGCTGCTTCTGCGCGGAGCAAAAAGCCGCCGGCAAGGACGACTTCAGCAAGATCCCCAACGGCACCGCCGGCATCGAAGACCGCATGGCGGTGTTGTGGGATGAAGGCGTGAACACCGGGCGTTTTTCGATGCAGCAATTTGTGGCGCTGACCTCCACCAACACCGCGAAAATCTTCAACCTCTACCCACGCAAAGGCGCGATCCGCGTCGGTGCCGATGCCGACCTGGTGCTGTGGGATCCGCAAGGTACGCGGACAATTTCCGCCAAGACCCATCACCAGCAGGTCGACTTCAATATTTTCGAAGGCAAGACCGTGCGCGGTGTACCGAGCCACACCATCAGCCAGGGGCGCGTGGTCTGGGCCGATGGCGATCTACGGGCTGAGCGCGGTGCCGGGCGCTACATCGAGCGGCCGGCTTATCCGGCGGTGTTCGATTTGCTGAGCAAACGGGCCGAGTTGAACCAGCCGGTGGCGGTCAAACGCTGAAATCAAGGCCTTCAATCGCTCCCACATCTGGAATGCGAACCCTGTAGGAGCTGCCGCAGGCTGCGATCTTTTGATTTTGCTTCCAAGATCAAGATCAAAAGATCGCAGCCTGCGGCAGCTCCTACAGGGGATGGCGTAGCACTGAGTAATGCCCAACAGAGGCAGCACCTCAATTACCGTGAGGCCAAATACCGTGATCAAGACCCTGACCCACCTCCCGCATCCCGTTGAGAATGCGGCCGCCCTCGCCGGCCATTTCACCGACCTGGCGCCGCCACTCAATGATCGCCAGGCCCATCTGGAGGCCTCGCGCTGCCTGTATTGCTACGACGCACCCTGCGTGAATGCCTGCCCGAGTGAAATCGATATTCCCTCGTTCATCCGTAACATCCACCAGGACAACGTGCAGGGCGCGGCGCAGAAAATCCTCTCCGCCAACATCCTCGGTGGCAGTTGCGCCCGGGTCTGTCCGACAGAAATTCTTTGTCAGCAAGCCTGCGTGCGCAACAACGCCCATGAGTGCGCGCCGGTCTTGATCGGCCTGTTGCAACGTTATGCCGTGGACAACGCGCATTTCAGCCAGCATCCATTCTCCCGCGCGGCCGCCACCGGCAAGCGCATCGCCGTGGTCGGGGCCGGCCCCGCCGGGTTGTCCTGCGCCCACCGCAGTGCGATGCACGGCCATGACGTGGTGATTTTCGAGGCCAGGGAAAAGGCCGGTGGCCTGAACGAATACGGGATCGCGAAATACAAACTGGTGGACGATTACGCACAAAAGGAGCTGGACTTCCTGTTGGAAATCGGTGGCATCGAAATCCGCCATGGGCACAGGCTCGGGGAAAACCTCAGCCTCAGCGACCTGCATCAACAATTCGACGCGGTGTTCCTCGGCCTCGGCCTGGCGGCCAGCAAACAGCTTGGCCTACAGCATGAAGACGCGCCCGGCCTGGTAGCCGCCACCGACTATATCCGCGAGCTGCGCCAGGCCGACGACTTGACCCAGCTGCCGCTGGCTGACCACTGCATCGTGCTCGGCGCCGGCAACACCGCCATCGACATGGCGGTGCAGATGGCCCGGCTCGGCGCCCACGACGTCAACCTGGTGTATCGCCGTGGTGTCGAGGACATGGGGGCCACCCACCATGAACAGGAGATTGCCAAGGCCAATCAGGTACGCCTGTTGACCTGGGCCCAACCGGAGGAAGTCTTGCTCAATGACCAGGGCCAGGTGCGCGGCATGCGATTCGCTCGCACCCACCTGGTTGAAGGCCGCCTGCAAACCACTGGCGAAACTTTTGAGCTGGCTGCCGACGCGATATTCAAGGCCATCGGCCAGGCCTTCGACAGCAGCGCACTCAGCGATCCGCTGGCCCGGGAACTCAAGCGCGACGGTGATCGCATCCAGGTGGACGAGCATCTGCGCACCAGCATTCCTGGCGTGTATGCCGGCGGCGACTGCACCAGCCTCGACCAGGATCTCACCGTTCAGGCAGTACAGCACGGCAAGCGCGCCGCCGAGGCGATCAACGCTCAACTGATGCTCAATGTGGAGGCTGCATAAATGGCCGATCTGTCGATTGTCTTTGCTGGCATCAAGTCCCCCAACCCGTTCTGGCTGGCCTCTGCACCGCCGACCGACAAGGCCTACAACGTGGTCCGCGCCTTCGAGGCTGGCTGGGGTGGCGTGGTCTGGAAAACCCTGGGGGAAGACCCGGCGGCGGTCAACGTTTCTTCGCGCTATTCGGCGCACTTCGGGGCTAATCGGGAGGTACTGGGTTTTAACAATATCGAACTGATCACCGATCGCTCGCTGGAGATCAACCTGCGGGAAATCACCCAGGTCAAGAAGGACTGGCCGGACCGCGCGCTTATCGTGTCGCTGATGGTGCCTTGCGTCGAAGAATCGTGGAAACACATCCTGCCGCTGGTGGAAGCCACGGGTGCCGACGGCATCGAGCTGAACTTCGGTTGCCCTCACGGTATGCCTGAGCGCGGCATGGGCGCAGCGGTTGGCCAAGTCCCGGAATACGTCGAGCAGGTCACCCGCTGGTGCAAGACCTATTGCTCATTGCCGGTGATCGTCAAGCTCACGCCGAACATCACCGACATCCGTGTCGCTGCCCGCGCGGCGCATCGTGGCGGTGCGGATGCGGTGTCGTTGATCAATACGATCAACTCGATCACCAGCGTCAACCTGGAGCGCATGGTCGCCAATCCCATTGTCGGCAGCCAAAGTACCCATGGCGGCTATTGTGGCTCGGCAGTCAAGCCGATCGCCTTGAACATGGTCGCCGAAATCGCCCGCGACCCGCAGACCCAGGGCCTGCCGATCAGCGGCATTGGCGGCATTGGCAACTGGCGCGATGCCGCCGAATTCATTGCGCTGGGCAGCGGCTCGGTGCAAGTGTGCACGGCGGCAATGCTGCATGGCTTCCGGATTGTCGAGGAGATGAAGGACGGCCTGTCCCGCTGGATGGACAGTCAAGGTTACGCCAACATCGCCGAGTTTTCCGGGCGTGCGGTGGGCAATACCACCGACTGGAAGTACCTGGATATCAACTATCAGGTGATCGCGAAGATCGATCAGGAGGCGTGTATTGGGTGTGGGCGCTGCCATATTGCCTGCGAAGACACCTCGCACCAGGCGGTCGCCAGCGTCAAGCAGGCGGACGGTACCCACAAGTATGAAGTGATCGATGATGAGTGCGTGGGCTGCAACCTGTGCCAGATCACCTGCCCGGTGCAGGACTGTATCGAGATGGTGCCGATGGAGAACGGCAAGCCATTTCTCGACTGGAATCATGATCCGAGGAATCCGTATCACGTCGCGGTTTGAGTTCAGCGGCGTCTGAACTCACTCCTTCGCGGGCAAGTCGGATCGCCGCACCGCCGCTCCCACAGGTTTTTCTGGCGTTCCCAAAACCTGTGGGAGCGGCGGTGCGGCGATCCGACTTGCCCGCGATGAGGCCATCAGCAACACCGAAGGCCTCAGGGCTCCAACCCGATCCCCCGCAAAATCACACTCGTCACCGTCTGCACCGCCCGCTCGAACTGCATATCGGACAACGGTTGATGATCATTCAAAATATTCACCTGATGATCAAAGTCGGCATAGTGCTGTGTCGAAGCCCAGATCATGTACAACAGGCTTGAAGGCTCCACCGGCAGGATGCGCCCGTCGTCCACCCACTGGCGGATCTTCGCTTCTTTCATCTTGGCCCAGTCATACAGGCTCGCGTCCAGCTTCGCGCCCAGGGTCGGCGCGCCGTGGATGATTTCGTTGGCCCAGACCTTTGAACCGTAGGGCCGGCTGCGCGAGTGGTTCATCTTGGCGCGGATGTAGCTGCTGAGCACCACGCGGGGGTCGTCGAACATCTCGAAGCACAGCGCGTCCTGCTTCCACACTTCCAGCAGGTCCAACAGCACGGCGCTGTACAGTTCGGTCTTGGTGCTGAAGTAGTAATGCAGGTTGGAGCGCGGCAGTTGCACCTCGGCGGCGATGTCGGCCATGGCGGTGCTACCAAAGCCTTTTTCGGCGAAGACCTTCTCGGCCCCCAGCAGAATTTTCTCGACGTTACTGCGACGAATCTCGATCTTGTGATTGCCCATGAGGGCTCCCTGACAACAACATTAAACAAGACTAGCACCGCTCTACGGCGCGGCGACAGGGGACCGTCGATTCCGGCGCATGGTCAGGGCACCTCTTGACCGCATTTCATACCTTCAAACCATGCCTGCGGTCTCTACCCATATAACCCCTTAACCCCGGGGGAACGAATTACCTCAAGTCATCGTATAACTTCCGATTGACAACCCCCAAAAATCCCGCAAATATCTGTGCCAATGTTGTACGACGACGTATGACAAAAATAAAAACAAAAACGCAGCAAGGGAGCGTCAAAGTGAGCAAGCTCGTCCTCGATTCGTCCGTCCGTACTCCACGCCCAACCATCACCCGCTTGCAGACACTGAGCCTGTACGGTTGCGCCAGCCTGGCCCTGAGCCTGCCCCTCACCAGCCAGGCCGAAGGCTTCACCGATGACGCCAAAGCCACGCTGAACCTGCGCAACGCCTACTTCAATCGCAACTACACCAACCCGGCCTACCCTCAGGGCAAGGCTGAGGAGTGGACACAGAACTTCATCCTCGACGCCAAATCCGGCTATACCCAGGGCCCGGTGGGCTTCGGTGTGGATGTGCTGGGGCTGTACTCGCAAAAGCTCGACGGCGGCAAGGGCACCACGGGAACGCAGTTGCTGCCGGTCCATGGTGACGGCCGCCCGGCCGACAACTTCGGGCGCCTGGGCGTGGCACTCAAAGGCAAGATCTCGAGAACCGAACTGAAGGTCGGCGAATGGATGCCGGTGTTGCCGATCCTGCGTTCCGACGACGGCCGCTCGCTGCCGCAAACCTTCCGCGGTGGCCAGGTGACGTCCACCGAGATCAGCGGCCTGACGCTCTACGGCGGGCAGTTCCGCCAGAACAGCCCGCGCAACGATGCGAGCATGGAAGACATGTTCATGAACGGCAAGTCGGCGGCCTTTAGCTCGGACCGTTTCAACTTCGGCGGCGGCGAATACGCCTTCAACGAAAAACGCACCCAGGTCGGCGTCTGGTACGCCGAACTCAGCGACATCTACCAGCAGCAGTACTTCAACCTCAGTCACAGTCAGCCAATCGGCGACTGGACCCTGGGCGCCAACCTCGGCTACTTCATCGGCAAGGAAGACGGCAGCGCCCTGGCCGGTGACCTCGACAACAAGACCGCCTTCGCCCTGCTCTCGGCCAAATACGGTGGCAACACCTTTTATGTCGGCCTGCAAAAACTCAGCGGCGACGACGTGTGGATGCGGGTCAACGGCACCAGCGGCGGGACCCTGGCCAACGACAGCTACAACTCCAGCTACGACAACGCCAGGGAGAAGTCCTGGCAGGTGCGTCACGACTACAACTTCGTGGCCCTGGGCATTCCCGGCCTGACGCTGATGAACCGCTACATCAGCGGTGACAACGTGCACACCGGCACCATCACCGACGGCAAGGAATGGGGCCGCGAATCGGAACTGGCCTACACGGTGCAGAGCGGCGCGTTGAAAAACCTCAACGTCAAATGGCGCAATGCGAGCATCCGCAAGGATTTCAGCACCAACGAGTTCGACGAAAACCGGATTTTCATCAGCTACCCGATTTCGTTGTTGTAAGAGCAGAGGATCAACAAATGCCCCTGTAGGAGCTGGCTTGCCAGCGATGGCGTCCGCCAGATCGCCATCGCTGGCAAGCCAACTCCTACAGGGATCGAGATTTACCAGAGCATTGATCGGGTTGACCCTCCGTCAATTTCCACCAATGTCGCGTTGACAAAAACCGGAAATCCTACCGATACTTCAGCATAGTCGTACGACAACCTACAACGACCCAATAACAATAACTGCTTGTCCAGGAATTCCCATGACGACCACTGCAACCGCCCAAACGCCCTTCAATCGCCTGTTGCTGACCGGTGCTGCCGGTGGCCTGGGCAAAGTCCTGCGCGAGAGCCTGCGCCCGTACGCCAACGTCATTCGCCTGTCCGACATCGCCGACATCGCCCCCGCCATCGATGATCGCGAAGAAGTCGTGCCGTGCGACCTCGCCGACAAGCACGCGGTGCATCAGTTGGTCGAAGGCGTGGATGCGATCCTGCATTTTGGCGGGGTGTCGGTTGAGCGCTCGTTCGAAGAAATCCTCGGCGCCAACATCTGCGGCGTATTCCACATCTATGAGGCGGCACGCCGTCACGGCGTCAAGCGTGTGATCTTCGCCAGTTCCAACCACGTCATCGGCTTCTACAAGCAGGATGAAGTCATCGACGCCCATTCCCCTCGCCGCCCGGACAGCTACTACGGCTTGTCCAAGTCCTATGGCGAAGACATGGCCACGTTCTACTTCGATCGCTACGGCATCGAGACCGTCAGCGTGCGCATCGGCTCTTCGTTCCCCGAGCCGCAGAACCGCAGGATGATGAGCACCTGGCTGAGCTTCGGTGACCTCACCCAATTGCTCGAACGCGCGCTCTACACCCCCAACGTTGGACACACGGTGGTCTACGGCGCCTCCGACAACAAGGACGTCTGGTGGGACAACCGTTACGCCACGGTCCTGGGTTATGCCCCGCAGGACAACTCCGAAGTGTTCCGTGAAAAGGTCGAAGCCCAGCCGCTGCCGGCCGCCGATGACCCGGTGCGGATCTACCAGGGCGGTGCCTTTTGCGTTGCCGGCCCGTTCGGCGACTGATCGCCCCAGCCATGAGCCCAACCACCAACAGCCAAGGGAATGAGTTGCCATGCAAGCCGAACTGATTGTCGATGCGCGCAATACGGTGGGTGAAAGCCCGGTCTGGGTCCCCGAGGAAAACGCCCTGTACTGGGTCGATATTCCCGCCGGGGGCCTGCAATGCTGGAGCGCGCAAACCGGTCATGTGCACGCCTGGAAAGCCCCGCAAATGCTCGCCTGCATCGCCCGTCACTCCGATGGCGGCTGGGTCGCCGGCATGGAGAGCGGGTTCTACCATCTGCATGCACATGCCGACGGCAGCCTCGACAGCGCCCCCCTGGCCCACGTCGATCACCTCCGGCCGGACATGCGCCTCAACGATGGTCGCTGCGACCGCCAGGGCCGCTTCTGGGCCGGGAGCATGGTACTGGACATGGGCGCCAATACCGCCGTGGGCACGCTCTATCGCTATGGCGCCGGGCAACAAGGCCCGCTCCAGGCACAACTGAACGGCCTGATCGTGCCCAACGGCCTGGCCTTCAGCCCGGACGGCCGGACGATGTACCTGTCCGACTCCCATCCGCTGGTGCAGCAGGTCTGGGCATTCGATTACGACATCGACAGCGGCACCCCTTCCAACCGCCGCGTGTTCATCGACATGAATCAATATGCCGGCCGCCCTGATGGCGCGGCGGTCGATGCCGAGGGTTGTTACTGGATCTGCGGCAACGATGCCGGGTTGGTCCACCGCTTCACCCCCGACGGTCGACTGGACCGCTCCCTTGCCGTACCGGTGAAAAAACCGAGCATGTGCGCCTTCGGTGGCAGTCGCCTGGACACCTTGTTCGTGACCTCGATTCGCCCGGGAGACGACCACGACGAGCATTCGCTGGCCGGTGGCGTGTTCGCCCTGGACCCCGGCGTCAAGGGATTGCCCGAGCCGCACTTCAAGCAATGAATGCAATTGTTGGCGCTACACCGCTGTGCCCTGAATAACAAAAACAACAAGACTGGAGACACCCCCGATGGACTTCAAACGCACCTTGCTCGCCGCAGCACTCCCTCTGGCCTTCACCCTCAGCAGCGCCGCCCATGCGCTGGAAATCAAGTTTGCCGACATCCACCCCGCGGGCTACCCCACCGTGGTCGCTGAAGAGCAATTGGGCAAGACACTGGTGGCCGACAGCGACGGCAAGCTGACCTTCAAGATGTTCGCCGGCGGTGTGCTCGGCTCGGAAAAAGAAGTGGTCGAGCAGGCCCAGGTTGGCGCGATCCAGATGGCTCGGGTCAGCCTCGGCATCGTCGGCCCGGTGGTGCCGGACGTGAACGTATTCAACATGCCGTTCGTGTTCCGCGACCAGGCGCACATGCGCAAGGTCATCGACGGTGAAGTCGGCGACGAGATCCTCGACAAGATCACCAACTCCGAATTCAACCTCGTCGCCCTCGCCTGGATGGATGGCGGCACGCGCAACATCTACACCAAAAAACCGGTGCGCAGCCTGGAGGATCTCAAGGGCATGAAGATTCGCGTGCAAGGCAACCCGATGTTCATCGAAACCATCAACGCCATGGGCGGCAACGGCATTGCCATGGACACCGGTGAAATCTTCAGTGCCCTGCAGACCGGTGTGATCGACGGTGCGGAGAACAACCCGCCGACCCTGCTCGAACACAATCACTACCAGAACGCCAAGTTCTACAGCCTGACCGGGCACCTGATCCTGCCCGAGCCGATCGTGATGTCGAAAATCACCTGGAACAAACTCACCCCCGAGCAGCAGGTGCTGGTGAAGAAGACCGCCAAGGCGGCGCAGGCGCAGGAGCGCACCCTGTGGGATGCCAAATCGGCCAGCAGCGAAGAAAAACTCAAGGCTGCCGGCGTCGAGTTCATCACCGTCGACAAGAAACCTTTCTATGAAGCGACTGCCTCGATCCGCGAGAAATACGGCGCACCCTACGCCGACCTGATCAAGCGCATAGAAGCCGTCCAGTAACTCTCCCGCTCTCTTGAAAGGCCCGGCGCGACGTTCGTTGGTAGACGCTCGTGCGCGCCCGGTTACGGTGAAACCCGATGAAGAATCTATTGCTGCGCATCAACGACAGGATCTACATGACCTGCATCTGGGTCGCGGGCCTGTCGGTCCTGGCCATTGCCCTGATCATTCCCTGGGGCGTCTTCGCCCGCTACGTCCTCGGCACTGGCTCAAGCTGGCCTGAGCCCACGGCGATTCTGCTGATGATGGTCTTCACCTTCATCGGCGCCGCCGCCAGCTACCGCGCTGGCGCACACATGGCCGTGGCCATGCTTACCGACCGCATGCCCCCCGAACTGCGCAAGGCTGTAGGCGTGGTCTCGCAACTGTTGATGGCAACCATCGCGTTGTTCATGACCATCTGGGGCAGCAAGCTGTGCCTGTCGACCTGGAACCAGTTCATGAGCGCCCTGCCCACCCTGCGCGTAGGCATTACCTACATGCCGATTCCGATTGGCGGCCTGCTGACGCTGATCTTTGTCCTGGAAAAACTCTTGCTCGGCGACCAGAGCAATCGTCGCGTCGTGCGTTTCGACATCGTTGAAGAAAACGAAGGGGCTGCCTGAATGGACGCTGTGATTCTGTTGGGTAGCTTCATAGCATTGATCCTGATCGGCATGCCGGTCGCCTACGCGCTCGGGCTCTCTGCGCTGATCGGCGCGTTCTGGATCGACATTCCGTTCCAGGCGCTGATGATTCAGGTGGCCGGTGGCGTCAACAAATTTTCCCTGCTGGCGATTCCGTTCTTCGTCCTCGCCGGTGCGATCATGGCCGAGGGCGGCATGTCTCGGCGCCTTGTGGCATTTGCCGGTGTGCTGGTCGGGTTCGTGCGCGGTGGACTGTCACTGGTCAACATCATGGCCTCGACCTTCTTTGGCGCTATTTCCGGTTCGTCGGTGGCGGATACCGCCTCGGTCGGTTCGGTGCTGATCCCGGAAATGGAACGCCGCGGCTATCCCCGTGAGTTCGCCACCGCCGTGACCGTCAGCGGCTCGGTGCAAGCCCTGTTGACGCCGCCAAGCCACAACTCGGTGCTCTACTCGCTGGCGGCAGGTGGAACGGTGTCGATCGCCTCGCTGTTCATGGCCGGCGTGGTGCCGGGCCTGTTGATGAGCGCGTGCCTGATGGTGCTGTGCCTGATCTTCGCCAAGAAGCGTGACTACCCCAAGGGCGAAGTCATCCCGATGCGCGAAGCCTTGAAAATCTGCGGCGAAGCACTTTGGGGCCTGATGGCCATGGTGATCATCCTCGGTGGCATTCTGTCGGGCATATTCACGGCGACCGAGTCGGCGGCCATCGCGGTACTGTGGTCGTTCTTCGTGACCATGTTCATCTACCGCGACTACAAGTGGAGCGAGCTGCCGAAACTGATGCACCGCACGGTGCGCACGATTTCGATCGTGATGATCCTGATCGGCTTCGCCGCCAGCTTCGGCTACATCATGACGCTGATGCAGATCCCGGCGAAGATCACCACGATGTTCCTGACCCTGTCGGACAACCGTTACGTGATCCTGATGTGCATCAACGTCATGCTGCTCTTGCTCGGCACCGTGATGGACATGGCACCCTTGATCCTGATCCTTACGCCGATCCTGATGCCAGTGATTCTCGGCATTGGCGTGGACCCGGTGCAGTTCGGCATGATCATGCTGGTGAACCTGGGGATCGGCTTGATCACACCGCCGGTAGGCGCGGTACTCTTTGTCGGGTCGGCGGTGGGCAAGGTCAGCATCGAATCAACCGTCAAGGCCCTGCTGCCGTTCTACGCCGTGCTGTTCCTGGTGCTGTTGGGCGTGACCTACATTCCTGCGCTGTCGCTGTGGTTGCCGCATCTGGTGTTGTAATCCGGCTGATCCTGCAACCGCTGAACTGTAGGAGCCGGCTTGC
>NZ_APIO01000075.1:0-87884 GCF_000408945.1 Pseudomonas sp. G5(2012) | reverse complement strand
CCGTCCCCTATGCCGATGCCTGCGATTTCGTTAATCGCTCCTACAGGGTTTCCTGTGTGGGTCGATTGTATTTAATGGGCTGGTCAATGCAGCAAAGACCCGGCAAGCTCGGTCCAACCTCACTCATGGAATGTACGGGAGGATCGGATGGTACAGCTGTGTTCTATCGAGCAAGCGGTCGATGAAGTGTTGGCGAGGTTGCCGGCGCATATTCACATGGGCTTGCCCTTGGGATTGGGTAAGCCCAATCACTTCGTCAACGCGCTGTATCAACGAATTGCTCAGTTGCCTGAGCGACGGCTGACGATTTACACCGCGTTGTGCCTGGGACTCCCGCCCTTGGGCGATGGCTTGCAAAAGCGCTTCCTTGAACCCTTTATCGAACGGGTTTTCGGCGATTATCCGGAGCTGGAGTTCCTCGCCGACCTGCGTCGCGATGATCTACCGGGCAACATTCACATCCAGCAATTCTTCATGCAGCCCGGCAGTCTGCTCAACAGTGCCACGGCGCAACAGGATTACGTCAGCAGCAACTACAGCCATGCCGCCCGGGACATTAACGCTGCCGGTTTGAACTTGATTGCTCAATTGGTGGCCAGTCATCCCGAACATCCCGAACATCCCGATCGCTTGAGCTTGAGTTGCAACCCGGACATCACCCTCGACCTGCTGCCGATGATTGCCAGGCGCCGTGCAGAAGGGGAGACGATCCTGATGGTCGGGCAGGTGCACGACGATTTGCCCTACATGCCCGGTGACGCTGAAGTCGGCATCGACACCTTCGACCTGTTGATCGACGAGAAAGACAGCACCACGCTGTTTTCCACGCCGAACATGCCGGTGGGTTTCCAGGATCATTTCATTGGCCTGCACGCCAGCTCACTGGTGCGTGATGGCGGTACCCTGCAGATCGGCATCGGTTCCATGGGCGATGCGCTGACCGCTGCGTTGCTGGCGCGTCAGGCTGACAACGACGCCTATAAGGCTTTACTGAGCGACCTGAATCTCGACCCGTGGGCGCAACTGATTGAGCGCGAAGGTGGCATCGATCCATTCGCCAAAGGCTTGTACGGTTGCAGCGAAATGTTCGTCAACGGCCTTCTGGTGCTGGCTGACGCCGGGATCGTGCGGCGCAAGGTTTACCCGGACGTGCCGACCCAACGGCAGGCCAATGCCGGCACCCTCGACGAAGCGGCGCAAACCGACGGTATTTCGGTGCACGGCGGCTTCTTCCTCGGCCCACGCAGTTTCTATCAGCGGCTGCGCGAATTGCCGCAGAGCAAGCGTCTCGAATTCAACATGACCCGCATCAGCTACATCAACGAACTGTACGGGCAGGAAGAGCTCAAACGCCTGCAGCGGCTCGATGCACGATTTATCAACACCGCGTTTACCGTAACCCTGCTAGGCGCCGGTGTGGCGGATCAGCTTGAAGATGGGCGCGTGGTCAGCGGGGTGGGTGGACAATACAACTTCGTTGTCCAGGGCCATGCGCTGGAAGGTGCGCGTTCGGTGTTGCTGCTGCGTAGTTGGCGTGAGTCGGCGGGTGACGTCAGTTCCAATATTGTCTGGGAGTACGGTCATTGCACCATCCCCAGGCACCTGCGGGACATCGTGGTCACCGAGTACGGCATTGCCGATCTGCGCGGCAAGACGGATGCGGCGGTGATCGAAGCCCTGTTGAACATCAGCGACTCGCGTTTTCAGCCGGGCTTGATCGAGCAGGCACGGAAGGTCGGCAAGTTACCGAAGGATTTCCATCTGGATCCGCGTTTCACCGACAACACACCACAGCGTTTGCAGGCGATTGAAGCGCGTCATTCGCGGTTGTTTCCGGAGTATCCGCTGGGTTGCGATTTCACCGACGTGGAGCGTGACCTGTTGCGGGCGCTGAACTGGCTCAAGAGCAAATTCAAACTCAGCGAAGTGCTGGAGTTGGGCAAGGCTGCGCTGGATGCGCCGGAGCCTTCTTCGTACCCGGAACATCTGGAGCGGATGCAACTGACCAGCCCGGATGGCTTGAAAGAAGACCTGTTTCAGCGGTTGCTGCTAACCGGCCTGAAGGTCACCGCGCAATAACTAACACCACAAAACAAATGTGGGAGCGGGCTTGCTCGCGAAAGCGGTGTGTCAGTCAAAGTTGATGTCGACTGACCCACCGCTTTCGCGAGCAAGCCCGCTCCCACAGGGGAGATGCGGTGTGGCGGCTTTACTCGATGAAGGTCACGACGCCGCCAGCCAGCGACTGCACGCGCGCCAGCGACTCAACGCGATAACCCTGGGCATCCAGCTCCGCACGACCGCCCTGGAACGATTTCTCGATCACGATCCCCAAGCCGGCCACGGTGGCACCGGCTTGCTTGATGATCGAGATCAGCGCCTGGGACGCCTTACCGTTAGCCAGGAAGTCATCGATGATCAGCACGCGGTCGCTGCTGGTCAGGTGGCGCGGAGAAATCGCCACGGTGCTTTCGGTCTGCTTGGTGAACGAGTAGACGGTCGCCGACAGCAGGTTTTCAGTCAGGGTCAGGGACTGATGCTTGCGCGCAAAAATTACCGGCACACCGAGGTTCAGGCCGGTCATGATTGCCGGCGCAATGCCCGAGGCTTCGATGGTGACGATCTTGGTGATGCCCGAATCCTTGAACAGCGTGGCGAATTCATCGCCGATCAGCTTCATCAGGGCCGGGTCGATCTGGTGATTCAGAAAGGCGTCGACTTTCAGGACCTGATCGGAAAGCACGATGCCTTCTTCGCGAATTTTCTTGTGCAGTGCTTCCATGAAGCTGTCCTCGTTTGGCGCCTTTTGCGCCGAAGGTCTAAATAAATGTGGTCAATTCTAGCGCTTTAACATCGCGCGTATATCCGCCAATGCGCTATTGCCACGCACGGCTTTGACTTCGGTCGGTGTGTCGTCGTTGCCTTCCCAGGCCAGGTCGTCCGGCGGCAGTTCATCAAGGAAGCGGCTTGGTGCGCAGTCGATGATCTCGCCGTATTGCTTGCGCTTGGCGGCAAAGGTGAAGGCCAAGGTCTGGCGCGCGCGGGTAATGCCCACGTAGGCCAGGCGCCGCTCCTCCTCGATGGTGTCGGCTTCGATACTGGAACGGTGCGGAAGGATTTCCTCTTCCATGCCCATGATGAACACGTAGGGGAATTCCAGGCCCTTGGAGGCGTGCAAGGTCATCATCTGCACGCCTTCGGCACCGTCTTCCTCCTCCTGCTGGCGCTCGAGCATATCGCGCAGCACCAGCTTGCCAATCGCGTCTTCGACGGTCATTTCGCCTTCTTCGTCCTTCTCGAGCGTGTTTTTCAACGCTTCGATGAGGAACCACACGTTGCCCATGCGGTAGTCGGCGGCCTTGTCGCTGGAGCTGTTGGTGCGCAGCCAGTTCTCGTAGTCGATGTCCATGACCATGCTGCGCAGGGCCGAGATCGGGTCTTCGCCGGCGCATTGCTCGCGGACCTTGTCCATGAAGCGCTTGAAGCGCGACAGACGATCGGTGAAGCGGCTGTCCAGATGCTCGCCCAGGCCGATTTCGTCGGTGGCGGCATACATCGAGATTTTTCGCTCGGTGGCGTAGTTGCCCAGTTTCTCCAACGTAGTCGAGCCGATCTCGCGGCGCGGCACGTTGATAACGCGCAGGAAGGCATTGTCGTCGTCCGGGTTCACGATCAGGCGGAAGTAGGCCATCAGGTCTTTCACTTCCTGGCGCCCGAAGAAGCTGTTGCCGCCGGACAAGCGATAGGGAACCTGGTGATGCTGCAACTTCAGTTCGATCAACTTGGCCTGATAGTTACCCCGGTACAGGATCGCGAAATCGCTGTAAGGCCGGTCGGTGCGCAAGTGCAGGCTGAGGATTTCCACGGCCACGCGCTCGGCTTCGGCGTCTTCGTTGCGGCAGCGGATCACGCGGATCTCGTCACCGTGACCCATTTCACTCCACAGCTGCTTTTCGAATTCGTGGGGGTTATTCGAAATCAGTACGTTTGCGCAGCGCAGGATGCGGCTGGTGGAGCGGTAGTTCTGCTCCAGCATCACCACTTTCAGGGAAGGGTAGTCTTCCTTGAGCAGCATCAGGTTTTCCGGGCGGGCGCCGCGCCAGGCGTAGATCGACTGGTCGTCGTCACCTACCACGGTGAACTGATTGCGCTTGCCGATCAGCATTTTCACCAGCAGGTACTGGCTGGCGTTGGTGTCCTGGTATTCGTCCACCAACAGGTAACGCACCTTGTTCTGCCACTTTTCCAGGATGTCGGCGTGCTCTTCGAACAGCTTTACCGGCAGCAGGATCAGGTCGTCGAAGTCCACCGCGTTAAACGCCTTGAGCGTACGCTGGTAGTGGGTGTAGACAATGGCGGCGGTCTGTTCCTTGGGATTGCGCGCGTTCTCCAGGGCCTGGGCCGGCAGGATCAGGTCGTTTTTCCAGGCGCCGATCATGTTCTTGATCTCGTCGACGCCGTCGTCGCCCGAGTATTCCTTTTGCATGATGTCGGTCATCAGGGACTTGACATCGGTCTCGTCGAAAATCGAGAAACCGGGCTTGTAGCCCAACCGCGCGTGTTCCTTGCGGATGATGTTCAGGCCCAGGTTGTGGAACGTGCAGACCGTCAGGCCGCGGCCTTCACCGGCGCGCAGCAGGGTGCCGACCCGCTCCTTCATCTCGCGCGCGGCTTTGTTGGTGAATGTCATGGCGACGATGTACTGGGCGCGGATGCCGCAGTTCTGGACCAAGTGGGCAATCTTTCGGGTGATTACGCTGGTCTTGCCGGAGCCTGCACCGGCGAGCACCAAAAGAGGGCCGCCGACATAGCTCACGGCTTCTTGCTGCCGGGGATTGAGTCGGGACATAGGTAAATTCAGGAGTCAGTCACGAAATGGGCCGGCATTTTAACAGGCTCAGAGAATTGTGCTGCTCTCTCCGACTTGTGACGTACAGCGCGATCTGTATTTGCCGGTTTTGTTACTTTCACGCAGGATGCACGACGAATTCGCGTCTAATGTTCGTAATTCCGGATACAAAGGCCTCGGATGTCCATTGGTCATCAGGGATCGGCGCGGCATAATGCCGTCGCCTACATCTTTGCAGAGTCTAGGGAGCTAGCTTGTCTACGCCTGTCGAACCCTTGCGTTTGCTGCTATTGGCCGAAGAGCCAGCGTGGGCAGCGTTGTTGCGCGAGTGTCTGGCTCCGATGGGGAGCTTGGCCGTGCTCATCAGTGCGCCGAGCTGGGAGTCGGTCAGCAGTCTGTTCGATGACAACCGCAGCGCGGTGTTGTTGACGATCCCGGCTCTCCAGCCGGCGCCGGGCCGTTGCTGCCTGCCGACGGTGTTGCTGCTCGAGCATGAACCCGTGACCGCGCCCGACGGTGTAAGCGACTGGCTGGTGCGTGACCATCTTGACCCGGGCATGTTGCGCCGTTGCCTGCGCCATGTGCGTGAGCGCGGCTTACTGGAAAACACCCTGCAACGCCTGGCCGAGCAGGATCCGCTGACCGGCATCGCCAACCGCCAGGGTTTCCAGACCCTCTTGACGGCGCGGCTGGCGGAAAACGATGGTCGTGGCCTGGCCCTCGGCCATCTTGACCTCGACAACTTTCGTTACGCCAATGATGCCCTCGGCCACCAGGCCGGTGACCGCCTGATCCTGCAAGTGGTCGCGCGGCTCAAAGGCCAGCTTGAGGCCGGCGATCAACTGGCGCGATTGGGCAGCGATGAGTTCGCCTTGCTGATCGACACCCGCCGCGCTCCTGAGCGCGCCGAATGGATGGCCGAGCGCATTACCGAAGCGTTGGCCGAGCCTTATTGGGTCGACGGCGAAAGCCTGCTGATCGGCTCCAGCCTGGGCATTGCCCATGCACGAGCGCAGGCGGGCGCCGACCCGTTGATGTGGCACGCGCATATCGCCATGCAGCAAGCGAAAAGCACCCAGGGCTGCACATTTCATATTTTCAACGAACGCATCAACCGCAATGCCCGCAGTATCGCCGACCTCGAGACCGAGCTGCGCCGGGCCTTGCGCCGCGATGAGCTGGAACTGCATTACCAGCCGCGAATGAACCTTGAAGACGGGCAAATCGTCGGCCTCGAAGCCTTGGTGCGCTGGCGTCATGCCGAGCGCGGCTTGCTGCCACCGAGCGAGTTCGTGCCCCTGGCCGAGCAGAGCGGTTTGATCGTGCCGCTGGGTTACTGGGTCATTTCCCGGGCATTGCGCGATATGCAGGCGTTGCTTGAGCTAGGTTTGCCGCCGTTGCACATGGCGATCAACCTGTCGTTCCGGCAATTTCAGGACAGCCAGTTGCTCTCGACCCTGAGCCGGCTGATCAGCGAGCGCGGAGTCGAAGCGCAGTGGCTGGAATTCGAACTGACCGAAACCGCGGTCATGCGCCGCAGCGACCTGGTCAAGCAGACCATGGACGCCCTTGGGCGCCTGGGCGTGCGCTTCTCCCTCGATGACTTCGGTACCGGCTTTTCATCCTTTGTGCACCTCAACAGCCTGCCGATTACGTTGTTGAAGATCGACAAGAGCTTTGTCGGTGGCATGGAGCAGCGCGAAGAAAACCGTCAACTGGTGCACGCGATGATCAACCTGGCGCACAACCTCAATCTGGAAGTGGTTGCCGAGGGCGTGGAGACGCCGGAGCAACTGGATCTGTTGCGCGGGTTCGATTGCGATCAGGTGCAGGGGTATCTGATCAGCAAGCCGTTGCCGTTGGCGGAGCTGGTGGAGTACCTGATGTTTGACGGCAATCAGCAGGCGCCGCTGGAAATCGTGGTCTGAACACAAAACCTGTAGGAGCTGGCAAGCCAGCTCCTACAGAGTTTTCATTCGGCCTGGATGGCGTCGAAATGTCCTGGCACCGGCTCCCGCCGAATCATCCGCTTCATCTTCCATTCAAACGCCAGCGTCAGGGCCACCGCTGCACAGGCCAGTCCCAGTGCCAAGCCCCACCAGACGCCCGTTGGCCCCCAATTCAAGTGGAACGCCATCCACCAGGCTGCCGGGGCGCCAATCAGCCAGTAACAGCCCAAGCCCACCAGGAAGGTGGTCTTGGCGTCCTTGAGCCCACGAATACAGCCCATGGCGATGGTTTGCGTGCCGTCGAACAGCTCGAACCATGCCGCCACTGCCAGCAGGCTCACCGCCAGGTTGATGACATCGCGAAACGCGGGGTCGTTGTGATCGAGAAACAGCCCGACCAACTGATTTGGCAACAGCCAGAAGACCATCGCAAAGCACAGCATCGCCACCGCGCCAAAAGCCAGCCCCACCCTTCCGGCTAGCCGTGCGTCCAGTAACTGCCCGGCGCCGTAGTGCTGACCGATGCGCATGGTGATCGCGTAGGAAATCCCCGCGGGCACCATGAATGCCACCGAGACAATTTGCAGGGCGATCTGGTGCGCCCCCAGCTGCGTGCTGCCCATGGTGCCCATGCACAAAGCGGCGAAGGCAAACAGCCCAACCTCCACGGCGTAGGTGCCCCCAATCGGCAGCCCCAGGCGCCACAGCTCCTTCAGGTACTGTCGGTTGAGCCGCAACAGACCCCGGCGCAGGGGATAGGCGTCGTAGGCCGGGTGCCGGCGAATGTGCCACGCCAGCGCCAGCGCCATCAGGTTGGCGACAATTGCCGTGACCAGGCCAATGCCCATCAGCCCCAGTTTCGGCAAACCGAACATCCCGGTGATCAACGCGTAGTTCAGCAGGAAGTTGGCGACGGTGCCCCCCAGGCTGATAACCATGACCGGCGTTGCCCGGCCGATCGCGCTGGTGAAGCCACGCAGGGCCATGAAGCTCAGGTATCCGGGCAGGGCGAACGGCAGGAAGATCAGGAATTGACCGGCCGACTGGACGTTGCTTTCGGTCTGGCCGAACAGCAGCAGTACCGGCTTGAGGTTCCACAGCAGCAAGCCCGCCACCAGCGCCATCAGCCAGGCCAGCCATAACCCGGCCTGGGTCAACCGGGTCGCGCCGAGGATGTCGCCCGCACCCTGGCGGATCGCCACCAGGGTGCCGACCGCCGCGATCACGCCGATGCAGAAAATCGACACGAACGAGTAAGTCGCCGCACCGAGCCCGCCGCCCGCCAGGGCCTCGGGGCTCAGTCGCGCCATCATCAAGGTGTCGGTGAGGACCATCAACATGTGCGCCAACTGCGAGGCGATCAGCGGCCCCGCCAGCCGCAGGATGGCCCAGAGTTCAATACGCGCTGGATGCTGCATGGTCATCACGCTCGATTATCAAAGGAGACAGGAAAGCGTCGATTCTCGGCGCTCTACGGGGATTGCACAAAGGGATAAAAAGGATGGGTAGCATGATTCAAACTCATGCTGGAGATTTTCTGCTAGGGTATTCAAAACCGCTGTAGGAGCTTTCCTGATGTCGCGTCGTCTTCCTCCTTTATATGCTCTGCGCGCATTTGAAGCAGCGGCGCGTCACACATCGTTTACCCGGGCTGCGGAAGAGCTGTCGATTACCCAAAGCGCGGTCAGTCGGCATATTCGTACGCTCGAAGAGCATTTTGCCTGTCGGTTGTTTCACCGCAGCGGGCGAAACCTGCAACTCACTGAGTCGGCGCGGTTGATCCTGCCGGGCATTCGCGACGGTTTCTCTGCCCTGGAGCGCGCTTGCAATACCTTGCGCGCCGAAGACGACATCCTGCGTATGAAAGCCCCGTCGACCCTGACCATGCGCTGGTTGCTGGCGCGGCTCAGCCGTTTTCGGCACCTTCAACCGGGCAATGAAGTACAGCTGACCAGCGCCTGGATGGACATCGACTCGGTGGACTTCAATCAGGAACCGTTCGATTGCGCCGTGATCCTCAGCAACGGGCATTTCCCGCCGGACTGGGAGGCTACTTTGTTATTTCCAGAGGAACTGATTCCGGTGGGCGCGCCCAATCTTCTGAACGATCAGCCGTGGGACGTCGCACGGCTGGCCAGCACCGAACTGCTTCACCCAACACCCGACCGTCGCGACTGGCGCAGCTGGCTGGAGCGCATGGGCCTGACTGACCAGGTCTCACTCAAGGGCGGCCAGGTGTTCGACACGCTGGAGTTGGGGATGATCGCCGCCGCCCGAGGCTATGGCGTGTCCATGGGCGATTTGTTGATGGTGGCTGAAGATGTTGCGCAGGGTCGCCTGAGTTTGCCGTGGCCGACGGCGGTCGCCAGCGGTGAGAATTATTACCTGGTCTGGCCGAAAACCCGCCCCGGAGGTGAGCGTTTACGCCGCCTCAGCGTTTTTTTGTTGGGCGAGGTTCGGGCCATGGAGTTACCGGCGGTCGAGCACTTGAGCTGAATCATCGCCGGCAAGCCTCAATGGCGGATCCGTCGCCAAGCTAATCACACTTGGCATTGCTGGATACTTCCTTGCTCGCCTGTTTCAACAGGTTACCCAACTCAGCTGCGTTGGTGCTGTTGTAAATCCGACCTCCGGTATTTTCAGCGATACAGCGTGACGGGCCGCCCGCACCGATTTTCACCACGTTGACCCGCAGGCGTGGTTGTTCCCTGGCGATTCGACGGGATACCGCGCATACGTCCTGTCCGCAACCGTCTTCGCCGTCGACGAACATCACGATCACGGCATCGTTATTGCGCCCGTCGACCGTGCTCGCCGCGTGGGCCAGGCTGTCGGCCAGCGGTGTGCCTTCGTCGGGAACCAGGCCTCGAATCCCGTTGATCAACCGCGGGCGGTCGCCGAACTTGAACAAACCCCGGTCCGGCGTTCTTTCGCAGCCGGCAAAGGTGATCAGGCGTGTATCAATCTTCGGGTCCAGCCCGTTGATCATGCCGGCCAGCGACTCCTTGGCGACGTCCATGCGGCTGGGCTTGGCGGTAAGCCGCATCGTGCGGTTCGGGTCCAGCAGCTTGTTGATGTCAGGACCGTAGAACCAGTCCTCGTCGGCTCTCACTGCCTTGATGTTCAAATCCATCGAACCCGAGGTGTCGAGCACCACCACGAACTGCGGGACCTCTGACTTCGGTGCTGTTTTGCGGCATGCGAAGTTGTCCAGCGTCGGAGCTGGGGGCGGGGCTGGTGGCGGGGCAGCCACTACCGGTTTTGGTGGTGGAACCGGTTTGGGTGGCGGGGTCGGCTTGGGTTCCGGTACGGGTGCCGGTGCCGGTTTTGGTGGTGGGACCGGCTTGGGCTCCGGCACCGGTTCTGGCGTGGGTTCGGGTGCCGGAACAGGTTTCGGTTCCGGTTCCACGATAGGCGCGGGGGCGGGTTCAACCGGTTTCTCAAGCGGTTTCTCAGCCGGCGTAACCACCGGCGCCACAGGCGCTACAGGCGGAGCCACGACCACCGGCTCACGGTGCAGGAACCACCAGAGCCAGAGTGCCAGAAGCAGCAACAGCAGCGCGAGCAAGGCCGCCGCGATCCACCAGCCACGCCGCGACGGCGGCACGACCGGTACCACCGGAATCACTGGCGGCACAATCGGTTTGGGCGGACGCTGGTTCCAGCGCACCACCAAAGGCTCACCGTTGAGGCTGTAGAGTTTGTCCAGCTCAGGCGTGCCGAGCAGGCTGCGCAGGTCTTGCGCTTCCGTCGGTTGACCGCGTTTTTGCAGTTCATCCGCCAGCTGTGCGAGGGACGTCTGACGCACCTCATAGGTTTCCAGCAAACGTCGTTGCGCGTCCTCGTTGAGATCGGCATAAGGCGTGGGTTGGCCACCCAGTTCGGTCCACCATTCCAGCACGTCGCCGCTGCCCATCCGCGGGATGGCAAACAGACTGGCGACGGTCGGCGGAAAGTGTTTCTGGATGAGGGCGACTTTGGCTTGCAGCGCACTCATCCCCTCCGATGTGGCTTGCGCATCCCTGATGACCCGCTGCATGACGACGATTCCTGAAAAAGTGCAGGCATCCCTCGGGATGCCCTGCGGGGTGAAAAGTTACTCTTCGTAGCCGAGGCTGAATTGCAGCTGGTTGACCTTCTTCTGCAACGTTTTCAGTTCTTGCTGCCTGGCCGCCAGTGCCGCGGGCGTTGCTTTGGCCGTTGGCGGCGCTTGCGTAGCCTTGAGTTGCTTCTCGAGGTCGGCAATCTGCTTCTGCACTTGGGCTTCATTGCCACGCCGGGCCTTGAGCGAGTTCAGCAGCTGCGTCAGCGACTGATTCAGCGCCGCCTGGGATTTCTGCTGGCTGGCCAGGTCGGCCTTGGTGCTGAGCTGCTGGGCCTGAATGTTCTCGTACACCTGACGGAACATTGCGTTTTGCTTTCGGGATTCGCTCAGGGCCTCTTCCTTCTGCTTGACCTGATCGCTGTAACCACCGGAATAGTCGCAGTTCATCTTGGTCAGCATGCTGCTGTCGCGATTGGTCGCATCGCATTCGCCGGGCTGGGTCGCGCAACCGCTCAGGGCCAGGACGGCAGTGATGACCATCAGTTGTCTTGGTGTCATGTGTTTAGCCCAGGGTGATTGCGGAGCGTTGGCTGTACAGCGCGTCGACTTCCTTCTGGAGGCTGACGACTTTCTGGTTCATTCTCTGAATGTTCATCTCCACTTGCCTGATCTCGGCGCTGCTGCCTTGCGAACGCTCGGCGTCTGCCACCTTGCGGTACTCGGTGACTTTGGTCCGCATGTTGGCAAGGTCTTTGCGCAGGCGCGCGATGTCCGAATCGATCCCGGCGATTTGCGCCTGGGCTCTGCTCTTGTCGACTTTCTTGTTGGCGATGTCCTTTTTGATCTGGGCAATTTGCGCACGGTCATCATTGATCACTTGCTGAGCGGTCTCAGTCCGGGCGATCACTTTCTGCGTGTCTTGTTCGACGTCGCTGTTCATCTTCGCCAAGCGGGTGGTGGTGTCGGCGTATTCAGCGCGACGTTGATCCAGATAATAGTTCGCACCCATGGCCACGCCACACGCGGTAATACCGGCAGCGATGACGCACACGGTTTTGTTGCTGCTGTTGGACAGCGCGCAAGCGAGGATGCCGACACCGGCGCCGACGGCGCAGGCCTGGTATCCGGACTTGCTGAAGAACTCTGCGTCATTGCCCTGGGTCAGGCGCGGGTCGGTACCGTCGCCTTCACCTTCGCCGAGCATGGAGCTGCCGGTGTTGGCGCAACCGGTCATTAGCAGGCTGCTGGCGACTACGAAAGCGATCTGTAGTTTGAAGCGAGTCCAAAGGCTGCGCGACATGGTGAAACTCCTACGTAACGGTGTTGACGCATTGTTATTGAGTGACGGTTTTGCAGCTGTTCAACCAGGCTGCAGTGTCGATTTTCTGCTTTTGCAGGAACGCTTTCTGATTGGCCCAGTGCGTGCGCAAGTAAGGTTTCAGGTCTTGCAACTGCTTGTTGCGGGTGATGATTTCTTCCATCACCGGGACTTGCGTTTCAAGCAGTGGCTGGCCGTACAAGGTAGCCGATTCCACCAGGCTGCTGGCGTAGTAACGGCTGAGTTTGTGCAGGCGATCCTTTTGCTCCTCGAGCTTGCCTTTACGCATGTCGCAACTGGTGTCTTTGTCCGCGCCTTCGCAGTTGAGCTTGTAGTTCTTTTGCAGGAAGTCCACGTACTGGCCGTCGTCGAGCATCTTGGTGCACAGGAACGCACCCAGGTTGAGGCTGGCGCGGATCGCCTGGTCGCGGGTTTCTTCCTGCTGCTGGTTGCTAGCGCGCAGCTGGTTCTCCAGGGCCTGGAGCTTTTCCTTGAGCGCTTTGTCTTCGACGCCCGAGGCGAGGCTGTTCAGCGATTGCACGGTGCCTTTGTCGGCGGATTCGGCTTCGTTGCTTCCGGTGCCGAGTTTCTTCCAGCTGCTTTCGATGCTGGCGACCCGTTCGCGAGAGGTGAGGGTCGGGGAGACCAACACCAGTCGCAGGCCGGTGGTCTTGTTTTTCACCTGGCCCTCGGCATTGTAATACGGTTCTTCCTTACGTAATGCAGTATGCAGGTCGGCCTGCGCGGTCAGGTAGTTTCCGCCACGGACGACGTAGCCGCCGGCCTGGCCGTGCTGGCGGTCGAGCTTGTTCAGGCGAAACGGCTCGAACATCATTTCGTCGACGTTACCGAGCATGTCATGCAGGCCCAGCGGGTTGGGCTTTTGCAGGCCGGTCAATTGCACTTTGCCGTTGGACGATTGCGCCCCGGCGAACCACTCGTAGGCGTTGATGCCTTCTGGCATCGGGTAGTGCGTGTCGCGGAATTCAGCAGCGCCGACTTCCAGCCCGCCGCGCGCGGCGAACTCCCATTCGACCTCGGTTGGCAGGCGCAGGAACCCTTGGGCGCCGTCTTCCTTGGGCAGCTTGCCAGCGGCGTTTTTGCGTAGCCACAGGTTGTACTTGTCGGCGGCCTCGATGGCTTGCACCCAGCTCACCGCCGTTTGCGGCAAGCGCATCTTGGTGGCAGCGGTGGGGCAGGTTGCTTCGGTCAGCGCGGCGTATTGCAACTGACTCATCTCGTACTTGGCCATCAGGTAGTAGCGGGACTTGTCGCTCTTGGCGCCGGTAAAACTGCCGGCGATAAAGGTCGGGCGGGTCTGCTCGACATAGCCGTATTCCGCACCGTCCTGACCGATGTTGATCGGATAGTCGTCGAGCGGGCCGGCGACCGGGATGAACACCTTGCGGAACACCATCGAGCCTTCGCAGGGCATCGGCAGCACGACGTCGCCAGCCTCGGGCATCGGGTTGTAATACTTCTCTTCCCAGCCCGCCGCCGAGGCGTCGAGCAAGTAGCCGAGGCTCAGGGGTAACAGCAAGCCAAAACGTTTATAGCTCACGCAGACTCTCCGCAGGTTGGATGTTGATGGCTCTCAGGGCGCCGATCATGGCCACCAAGGCAGCGACCAGGAAGGTCAGGAGCAGGGCGGCGACGCCATGCCAGACAGTGATGTGGCAAACGAAGGTGCCGGTGGCTTGGCTGCTGCCGAGCAGGTAGTCGAACAAATGACTGCCCACCGCATAACATCCCAGCCCGCCCACGTAGCCAGCCAGACCCAGCACCAGCGCTTGCAGGACCACGAAGCCGCCGACAGACCTGCGCTTGAAACCCAGCAGGCGCAGGACCGCCAGGCTTTTGCGTTTGCGATCGATGTTGGCCAGGAACGCGCCAACCATGGACGCCACGCAGCCGATCAGCGCCGCCATGGCGATCACCCCGAAGATCAACCCCAGCACATGGTTGATGGCTTTGACGTTGTCGATGTCGGCCAGTCGGCTCGACGTTTCGATGTGTTGTTCGTTGAGCCAGCGTTCCAGCGGCGCGACCTGATCGATGTCGCGCGCATAAACGCGGGCGCGGGCATACAGCGGCTGTAGATTATCCTGAGGCTTGCCGGTGGTAACGCCAAATTCACTGACCTTATAACCGTCGCGAAAACGCTCCAGATCCAGCAATAGCGGCGGGGCGACAAACGCGGCAGCGCGACCGAAGCGGGCGCCGTCGAGCACGGCCAGTACCGTCAGCGTCATCTCGCCGCGTTCATTGACACCTTCCAGGCGGCGTAAGGCGCGCAGCTGCACGCTGTCACCGGCCTTGGCCTGCAAGCGCTGCGCTGCGCTGGCGCTGAGGATCACCTGATTGCCGACGGGGTTGAGGGATGCCAGGTTCAGCTGAGGGTCGCCGGGCTCAGTGGCGATGATTTCCGCACCTTCGACAAAGCGTTGCATGCCGATCAGCAGGTCCGCCTGGGTATTGAGCGAGCGGGTTTGGCCGAGGGCAAAACCGGTCTCGGGGCGCTGGCGCAAACGCTCGATCCAGGCCGAGTCGTAGTTGCCGTTGCTGAGCATCTTCACTTCAAGGTTGCGCGGGTCGCGCAGCAGTTCGTCCTGCAGCTGGCTGACCACCCCGTGTTTGAGCCCGAACAGCAGCAACAACGGCGCGATCACCGCCACCAGGGACGCGGCGATACACAGCGAGACCTTGCGGTCGTGCCAGAGGTCTTGCAGTGCCAGCGAGCCCAGCAGGCGCAAGCGATCAGTCCATCGGTTCAAACAGAGTCTCTCCCTGGTGGCTGATAGCGCCGAGTCGCGGCAAGCCGAAATTTTTCAGCAAGGCCCAGTCATGGGATACCACGAGTGCACTCAGGCCCATGCTCGACACCAGGCTCAGGAGCAACTCGAACAAACGTCGGGCACTGTGAGGGTCGAGCGCGGCGGTCGGCTCGTCGGCCAACAGCAGCAGCGGTTCATGGGCAATCGCCCGAACGCAGGCAACGCGCTGGCGTTCGCCAATCGACAAGGCTTGAGGTTGTTTATCCAGCAACCCTTGCAGGCGCAACACGTCAACGGCGTGGTCGATGTGATCGCTCTTCACCGGCATCCCGAGCAAACGGCGCGGCAGGCTGATGTTGTCGCGCACGCTCAGGAACGGCAGCAAGCCGCCGCTCTGCAAAATGAATCCCAAGTGCCGTGAACGCACCGCGGCTAGAGCAGGCTGATCGTCAGTGGCCAGCAGTTGGGCGATATCCTGGGCGTGCGTCGGGCCCAGCCGGAAGCGCTCGAGCTCCACCGGCGCGAGCAACAGGCCGATGGCTTCGAGCAATGTACTTTTGCCGCTCCCGCTCTCGCCGGTGATGGCGAGGATTTCCCCGGCGCCGACCTGCAAGTGCGGCAGTCGCACATGATGAGCCTGTGCGCCTTCACCGCGGCGCACCAGCAGGTTCTTGATATCGAGCATCGGCGTCTCGTCAGGGCATCATTTCCAGTGGCACGGGGTAGACGTTGTCCCGCGCATCGCTGTCTTTGGCTAAAGCGACCCAACGGTCGACATCGGCGTTGTAACGCTGGTAATGCCGCAGTTTGGTGTTCAGCGTGCGGATGAATTTTTCCTGGGCCAGGCCATCCCAACTCTTCCAGGTTTCTTCATCGAGGTTCAGCACTTCGCTTTGATAGGGCAGGTCTTCGAGGTATTCACCGAGGACGCCCATGTCCGCCAGTTTGGCATTGTTGTTCTGCTTGAGCTGATTGGGATCGGCGCCCATGGTCGCCGCCACCGAACGCAGGCGATTGAACATGTCCGTCGGCGAAATCAGGCCTTCGTTGGCGGCATCGAGAATCTGCTTCATCACATCACTCAAGTCGCTGAGCTGTGACTTGGTCAGCAGCACCCGCACGTCGGTGGTCGGGATGTTCTGCTTGATCAGGTCGCGGTCGGTGATCCATGCCTTGAACACTGGCGGGGCTTTGCTGTTGGTCTTCTCGCCGAGATAGGCCAGTTGCATGGCGTGGCCGATCAGCGCTGCGTCTTCGAGCATTTTTTTCTCGCCCGGGTCCTGCTTGGCGTTCGCCGCGCTGCCGATGGCGTCTTCGCCCATGTAGGCGGCTTTCACTTGTGTAGTGATCGCGCCGGCCAGGGCGTCGACCTTGCGCCCGAACTCTTGTACATCGCCAGCGTTCACTGGGTAGTACAGCGAAGTGTTGGTGCCCGGGTAGGTCGACAGGTTTTTGTATTGCGCCTCGGCCTTGGCATGGTCCTTGGCTCCCGCCGGGGTTTTCAGGTGCAGGGTGTAAATCGCCACGCCCGGGTTGGCGGCTTCCATACGCACCTGCGCAGCACTCAAGCCGGTCTTCGACAGCTTGTCGTCGCCTTCGATGGCGCCCGCATCGGTGATCAGCACCACGTAGCGTGCGCCGAACTGGTTCCAGTCGACCTTGTCGATGCTCTCCATGACGCCGGCAAACGAGTCTTCATCGAAGCTGCTACTCGACACGGTGGCCTGCTTGAGGTCTGCAATCTTGGCGAAAAAGTCGGCACTGTCTTTCACCTTGGTAGGGTCGGCGTACATCTTGGTGGTGTATTCCAGCCCCGGTACCGCCTGGGTGTTGGAGCGGAAAGCCACCAGGCCGAACTTGACCTGCTTGCCGAGGTTCTGCGCTTCGATCTTCTGGTAAACCTTGCGGATCGCCTCGCGGGTGCGGTCGATGTAGGGGTCCATCGAGATCGTCGAGTCGATGACAAATACCACGGCCGCACTGAATTCCTTCAGTTGGTTGGCTTTTTTCTCTTCGGCTTCCTTGCTGCCGGCAGCGCTGCTTGCAGCACCGCCCTTGGCGTTTTTGTCATCCGGCTTGCTGACGGAGGCGACGTTGAGCAGGCGCGTGCGAAAACCGCTTTCGGTCATGACTTCTTCGCCACTGAGCACCGGCAGCAGGTAAAACTGCTTTTGCAGGTCGACGAAGTATTCAGGTTCTTCAGCCAGTACGCCCGGGGCCTGCTGGCCCTTTTTCAGCGTGGCACGCAGCGGCGCAACTTTGCTGACCGGGTCCGGCGCATCAAGGATGCCTTCGACGGTGGCGCGGTCCTTGAAGAACAGCAGCCGGTCGCGGTTGGCCGGGTTGGTGAAGGCCAACGTCAACTGCATCTTCCAGTCGGTGGTGCAGCTGGCAGGCAGCCAGCCAATGGTTTTGCCATAACTGTCGGGGCCGACTTTCAGCCATTCGGCATTGTTCGCTTGCGCACGTTCGTACACATAGAAGCGGCTGAAGACCGGTTGTGCTTCACCTTCGGCACCGCCCGCCGTCGAGCTGATTTTGCAGCCCGGTGTGGTCAGCACGCGTTGGAACAGGGTCTTTTTACCGGTCTGGATCAGCGGTTTGTCATCGGCCTGGGACAGCGGGCTGATGCACAGCGCGAGCAAGGCGGCACCGCTCAGCAGGAGTCGACTCATGGGTGAACGCATCACTTCTGCAACTCCTCGAAACGCTGCTTGGCTTCGGCATTGTTCGGGTCCTGGGTGAGGATGGTTTCATACCAGTAGGCGGCGGTGGCGTTGTCCGCGGCCGGGAAGCACTCGCTGGCCTTCAGGTATTTAGGGTCGTATTCGCGGGCATAGGCGTTGGCGATCAGCACATCACCGGCCTGGGCACGGTTGGCGTACAGGCGCTGGGCGACACCGCAATGTTTACTGGCCTTGGCCTGGTTGATGATCTCCAGCAACCTGGCACTGTCCGGCGCCGCCTTGATGCAGGTCTGGACGAAGGTCAACTCGGGCAGGCTGTTCATGCTCTCGAGGGTGCAGGCTTGAGCATTGGCGCCAGCAGGTGCGGCGGCAGAGGCTGCAACCGCAGGCGCTGGGGTGCGTTTGTAGAACCAGAATCCGGCGCCCGCCGCCAGCAGCAACACCACAATCAACAGGCCGATCAGGCCTTTATTGCTTTTCTTCACCGGTGCGGGAGGCGGCGTATAGGCGCGCTCGGTGAGTACCGATTCCAACTCCATTTCTGGCTCGGCGGTGGACAGGGTCAGTTCAGGCAGATCCGGGATCTCCGGGATCTCCGGGATCTCCGGGATCTCCGGGATCTCCGGTGCCGGTGCCGGTGCGCTGGGCGCCGTCAATTCGACAGCGCCGTAAGTCGAGCGTGTCTGGCCGCCGGCCGTGGACGGCAACAAACCGACGCCTGGCCGAACCACGCCTTTGTCGGCGTGGCCTTGGCCCTGTTCACGCAATTCGATCTGGAATTGCGAGTTGGCGCCGCCTTCCAGCAGCGGGTCAACCACGTCTGGTCCGACCTGGGTTTCCAACGCTTCGCCGTTGGCCATGAGGTTGAAACGCGAGACCTTGAACCAGAATGGATTGTTGCTCCAGGCCTTGTGGTCCTGAAGGTAAAAACCGTCCTGGTTGCGCTGAATGGAAAACTCCAGCTGTTGCTCGTCACCCTGCCATTTCTTCACAGTGAGGCGGGCCTGGCCAGGCACATTGGGCTCTAACGCGAGCAGGTCGACACGAATTGGCATTGCTTATCTCGCTGCGAAGGCTTTGAGCACTTGGCCCAGCCGTTCGTTCTGTTCAGGGGTGATTTCACGTCCGGCACCATGGCCGGCATTGTCCTGCGTGATGTAGGCCAGGCCCGAAAGCCAGTCGCCCAGGTACCGTTGCGCCTGATTCGCCGGTTGCGCCGGCAGTACGGGCACTTGTCCCGGGCCAATGTCGGTGTAGAAAGAAAACAGGGGCTCCTTGGCACCGGCGCGGCTGTTCGGACGCTCGCTCACCGGTTTCTGGAGGTAGCCGAACCAAGACACGAAATCGCGCAGCACGCGCTGCACTTCCAGCACCTGGCGCTCGACCAGTTGATCACGCCGCGCGCCACTTTGTGCGCGCTTGAGGACGGCGCGGCTCAGTTGCCCCGGCAAGTCCTGGCGATAGCCGGCGGTGATCAGTTCATCGACCACCGCTTCCAGCAAGGCCTTTTCCAGCCCCAGCAGGTTGAGCAGGCTTTGCCGGGTGGTCAGTTCACGCAGGTGCGCGATCCAGGCCTTGAACGCCGCTTTGGCGAAACGGTGCTCATTGCTTTGCAGTTCGGGTGCCGGGGTGGCAGTTTTACTGCTGACTGGCGCGTCATGGCCCGGGTCGTCACTGAAATCGAAATTGAAACCGGCGTCGTTGCCGTAGAGGCTCTGGCTCGGTGTCGGGGTGACCGGCTCGTCGTTCACGACCGGCTCATCATCGGTTTCGTACACACCGCTGAGGTACAAGTCGCGCACCTCTTCGCTCGGTATGTCGAGTTGATCGATCAATTCGCCAAGTACCGCGGGGCGACGGCCCAGGCCCGTCAGAATCATTTGCGCCTTGGCTTTCTTGGCGGCTGCGGCGCCGTCGTCGTCAGCGTGGTACCAGGTGCTCAGGCCGTGAGTGGTCAGGCCTTCGAGGCATTCGCTCAATTGCTCGCGGATACGCTGCAGTTTAAATTCGATATTCGCCACGCCTTTGAAACTGCCGCTGAAGTGGCTGATGCCACCGTCATCGTTGCGCAGCATTTCTGTCCAGGCGTTGACCGGGTTCTTGATGTGTTTGCACACCAGCGCGTTGCTGGCGAAGCTGGTGCCCAGCGCGCTGACACGTTCCTGATAGATGGCATTGAGGCCGGTTTCCGCACCCGTCGCGTCTTGCCCGATGAACGCCGCATCCATACGCGGCTTGCGCACCAGGTAGGTGTTCTGGAACGGTGTGCCGGCCCAGTCGTTCATCCAGCTCAGGCTGCCGAAACGCTCCAGCATGGTCAGTTTGACCATGCCGTTCCAGCTCTCATCGTACTGATCGGGTGTCAGGCTCAGGGAGTTGGTAATGCGCAGGTCGAGCATGGTCAGCGCCCAGATCAGGCCAGTATCGCGCTTGCTGCGAGCAGCCGAGTCGGCGCCTTGGGTTTTTTCGATCCAGCGGGTCAGCACCGGGCCCACGTCGTTGACGTCGCTCTGCTTGGTCGAACTGGTGCAGACCACCAGTGCGTTCATTTCCTGGTTGTCGGTGTAGCGTTCGAACAGGTAGGCGACCTTGCCGCGCAGGATCAGCTGGGAAACGGAATTGTCCTTGGCGCTGGATTGCGGGTCGTTGGAATCGGCGATCTCGTGCAGTTTCTGGCGCCCGCGATAACCGGGGAAATCCAGCAGGTCGACCTGATTGACGATGTCATCTACCGGCGCCTCGATCAGGCGGAAGGTCATTTCGGCGGTCAGTGCCGCCAGTTGCGCGACCGCAATTGCCTGACTGTTTTGCAGGCGATCGCCAACCAGCGGCCGAACCTCGATCGGCAAGTCCAGCGGGCTGCCGAAGCGTTCGAGGATGTCGACGTTCATGATGCTGTCGCGCTGGCTGTAGGTGTCGTTGTCGAAACTCACCAAGGCCTTCAACGGTGCGAACACGGTCTCGGGCAGACCCAGCTTGTGCAGCGCGCCGGCCAGTTTCTGGTACACGCGTGTCAACTCGCTTTGCTCACCCCAGAGGATCGAAAACAGCTCGGCCCGCTCCTGGAAATTCAGCCGTGGCGCCAGCTGCAACGCTTTGGGCCAGTACAGGTGCTCAAGCTTCTTCACTGAGTTGCGAAAATTGTCGCGCAGGTAATCCCACAGCGACACCAGATCGTCGGCGTTGACGCCCGTTTGCAGCGGCCCGGTTTCGCGGCCTTCGAACGGTTTGAGCACGCGCTGGATGCGCTCTTCGTCGATCTCGTAGGAAATCCGCTCAAGGTCGAAATCCTTGAACCAGGCGTTGGCGAGAATCTTCGCCAGCTCGATTTCCTTGAACAACGTAAGTTCTACCGGGAAGTCCTTGTCCTGGCTTGCCGTCGCCCGACGGCTGAAGCGCGTGACCAGGCCGGTGGCTTCCTTGCCTCCACCCACCGGGTTGATGTGTTTGATGAAGTCCAGGCGATGGTCGCCGAACTCGGTTTCCAGCTTGCCGTTCTGACCGGCGGCGAGGGCCGAGATCAGGTAGGACTTGCCGGCCTGGGACAAGCCGAAAAAGCCAATGGTCATCGGCGTGCAGGCCACGCGACCGAGGCTTTGAGCCAGGTTGCGGGCGCGGTGCAGGCGGATGTTCAGGTTGTCGGCTTCGCTGTCCAGGCGTGGCGCATTGCCGCGCGTCTGTTCAATCCAGTCCAGCGCTTGACCGGCGCCTTCATAAACAGCGGCCCAACTGGCAGAGAGCTGAGTTTGATCGGGGGTCAGGTCATTCATTTGCGTTTCACACTTCCACTGTCGAGCCAGTACTTGGTCTCGCTCAGGCCGGCGTCGAGCATGGTGTTGAGTTCCAGCTCGAGGTCGCTGCGCGGGTTGAAGTTGACGTTGTTACTGTTGGATTCGATGTCGCGAACCGAGAGGCGATCGCTGACCAGATCCTGCTTGCGCGTGTATTTGTCCGCCGGTTTGACCTCGAACCGCACCTTGAGCAGCGGGGCGCTGCCGTTTTCACCGGTTGCCCGGGAAAACTTCTCCCGACCCGCCTTGGTGAACCGCAAGGTGTACAACGGCGAAGCGGCCCAGCGTTCGGTGGCCAACTGGCGAAAACCGAGGCGCAGGTCGCCGCGCATTTCCAGCTGCGGTGTGTCGACGGCGTCGCCAACGCCAATTTCAGGTAGCTTGATTTTGTAGTCTTCGGACTGGATGTCGCGGTACAGCACGTCGGCATCCTTGATCACGTTGTTCAGATCGATGACGCCGATGTGCTTGACCGTCGAATATGGCTTGAGCGCCGATGCCCGGAAGTAGAAGTTCGGCACGCTGTGGTTGGCGCACAACAGGCAGAGCATGGCGCCGACCGAGGCGGTGCTTTTCGGGTCGTCGATCCGGCCGTTCTTGTGAAACGGATACCAGCCGCCGGTGCGGTAGTTTTGCAGCGCCAGAATGCGCCCCGGTGGCAGCGGCAACAGCTTGCGAATGAACGCCTGGATGCCGGGCAGGCGCGAAGGGCGGCCGGTCAGCAGCAAGACGTCACAGGGGTAATGCGCGACCACTTCACACAGTGCACCCAGGATCTTGGTGATGTTGATCTGGTCATTGAGGAACGCGGCATGGAGCTTTTGCAGGTCGAAGCTGATCGGCGCGTCATACAGGTCGAAACTGCTCTGGGCGCCGACATCGCGACGCACGGCGACATTGACGTAGTCGAGCACGGTCTGGCTGATGGCATTGTCACCGAGCAATTGGCGGTAGCTTTGCGGGATGACTTCTTGCGGGACCTGCGGATCGTAATGCTCATACGCCTTGAGCAGCGCCAGGCCCAGCGGGACGAACACCTGGAGGTTCAATTGCTGACGCAGGATCATGTCCTGTGCACTGACCGATTCATCGCCACACAGCCGTGACATCAGTGAGTTCGGAGCCTTCACGCCGGCGTTCTGCAGGGCTTTTTCGAAACTCGGCAGGATGAAGTCCTGGATCACGTCCAGCAGGATGTCGTCGCCGGCCACTTTGAAGCCATCGCGAAAACGCTGTTCCGGCACGATGTGCACGTTGCTGCCGCTGCCGGTATTGCCCGCGCGGTCGAGGCGGTAGTCGGTGATCACCAGGTCGGTGGTGCCACCGCCGATGTCGATGGTCGCGAGGGTGATGCGTTGACGGTCGACCTTGTCCGGCCGGGCGATGGTGTCAAAAAACTCTTCCGGGTGACCGGCGAAGTTCTCGTTGACCTCGGTGTACAGGTACACCAACTGGCCGCAGGACGCTTCGTCCCATTCCACGCGGATACTCGGGATCGGCGTGCGCGGACTGACAGCCTGATCCAGATGTGGATCTTCCTCGCCGGCATGCCAGCCGAGGCTTTTCCACACCAGGCCGATGGCTTGCAGCATGCGTTCGTTGAGGATACTGCGCTCGGCCTGCGGCATGCCCGGCGGCACGGTCAGGGTAATGCTGTTGAGCTGGCGCGGCACGCGGGTGTGACCCTGGCGCGAACGCTGGGCCGGGCTGTTGATTTGCGACAGCGCCTGGGCCAGTACTTCGGCGAGCATGAAGGTCATTAGCGAGCTGCGTGAGTAACGCGGCATGAACACCGGCAGACGATCGTCTTCTTCGAGGCTGTAAAGCGCCTCGCCGGTTTCGTTGATCAGGTGCGAGAACGGCGCGGCGGTGGCGTACGGCTCATTGTCGGTCTTTATGTACGAGCAGTTGAAACGCCAGCCGTGGCCATAGGCGTGTTCGTCCCACAGATAGCGTTTCGGGCTGGACAGGCCCGTGGAGCCTTCGGTGCCGCGACGACGACTGGCCAGGCGACTGGCCTCATTGCCGACACGGGCAATCGTCGCCCATTGGAACGCATCGTGGCGACCGCTCTTGACCGAGCAGTGGTCCTTGCCGAAGTACGCCTGGGAGAACTCCACGCGGCTTTCAAACGGCAGGTTATAGGTGTGTTCGGGGGTGATCAGGTCACGCAGTTCCAGCACGTAGTTCTGCTTCAGTCCGGAGCCGGCCTGACCGTGGTTTTCGATCAGGATGCCGCAGGTACGCGAGTTGCCGACGTCCAGCACCAGGTCTACCGGTATCGGTTTGACCAGGCCATTGCTGTCGTTGGCGACCACTTTCAGCTCGGGGATTTCAACTTTCGCCCGGGCCTTCGACTCTTGGGCGGCTGACGGTTTGCTCAACAGGCTGAGCAAGTTGAGGTAGTGCGCCAGGTGATGGTTGGCGCGGATATCGATGTCCAGCTCTGCGCGCGAACGGTGGGCATTGCCCTCATTGAACACTTCCAGCAACCACTCGTTGACCCACGGTTGCGCCAGGAACCAGCGGGTTTCGCTAGCCTTGGTCGCCAGTTTGAAAGACACGCCGGAGCTGATGTCTTCATCGTTCGGCGCCAGATAGGCAGTGCCGTCACGCTTGGGCATCACACGGCTGTCGAACGCCATCGTCAGGCGGTGGGTATTACCGTCGATGTCGGGAGTCGCCAATTTCACCAAGCGCATGCGCGACCAGTTGGTCGGACCTTCGTCGAAGCGATGCGGCGGCATGAAGCGGAAAAACGGAATCGGCAGCCAGATGCCGTCGAGCAAATCGAGGCTGCTTTTCATGTCGACGCTGAACGCAGGCTTGGCTTTTTCGACCTTTTCCGGTTCGGGTTCGTAGAAAAAGAAGTCTTTCTCTTCGTTGTACGCCAGGCGGCAGATCAGCCCGCTGATCATCGGTGCGAACTCGCCCGCCGGTTCCTTGCGGGGATCCAGGCGCAGGGCGAAATCCATGAACTGGATGCCGGTGTCGCTGACCAGCGTGACGGTGTCTTCGAATTGAGTGACTTCAGGCAACATGTCGAGTTATTCCGTTTTTATTCGGCCACTTGCCGCATGGACATGGGGAATTGTTCTTTTCCGTAACCGCCGGTGCAGTCCGCGATCGAGGTCGCCCCTTTGCTGCAGCTGACCTTGGGCATGTCGTAAGTGCTGCCATCGCCGCAAACGGCCTGGCCCTGGCTGTCGATGGCCAGGCTGCCACCCTTCATAGTAGCGCTCACTGGCCCGCTGCATTTCGAACCGTCGGCCTGGTGCACGGTGACTTGGCCCTTGCCGTCCTTGAGCTGGTACTCCAGACGCAGCGGCTTGCCGGTTCTGCGGTCCTGTATCCCGGCGCCTGCGCTGTACTGGCCATCGAGAAACTTGGCGGCACCATCGGCGGCGTCTGGCGGGATGCTGAGGGGAGGGCCGGGTTTGGCGGCGGCGGGTTTTTCTGCCTCGGGCGATGTGACATCCGGCGGTGCGGTTTTGTTTTCGGGTGTCGCGGTTTTGTTTTCGGCTGCCGGGTCTTTGGCCGGATCTTTGGCTGGGTCGGCCGCTGCTGCATCAGCCTCGGTGCCTTTGGCCAGGTCGGCCGCCGCTGCATCAGCCTCGGTGCCTTCGACTGGCGGCGCCTCTACGTCATGGGTTCCGGTCACGGCGGTACCGATGCCGGTTCCAGTGCTGGGGCCTATAACGGTGCCTGTCACCGGGACGCCATTGACCGTCGTGACATTGCCGGTCTTTGGCGGCTCTTCCAGGTGTTTCTCTACTGGCACAACGCTATCTGGCAGCAAATCTACCGCCACCAACGGAATCGGAACGCACCCTCGCAGGCCGAGCAACAGCCACAACAGCAGGAGCAACAGCGGCAGCAACAGCCACCACCACCAGCGACGCCACCATGGACGAGCAACCACCGGCATGACGGGCGCGACAACAGGCGGTTCGACCTCGGGTGGCAGCGTAAACGCGGGTGGGACCTGATAGAGGCAGTGCAGGGGATCGCTATTGCCCGTACCGGCATGCTCGAAACCCCAGAAGGTCAGCACCGGTTTGCCTTGCACCAGGTAGACGAAGTTTTCGTCCGGGAAATGAATCACGCGCTTGAGTAGCTTACCGAACACGGCTTTGTCGCCTTGCGGCTGTTCGGCGGAGTCCGTACCCAGGAAACGCTGGCTCAATTCTTCGAGCGCGTTTTTCAATGCTTCAAGCTGGCGGCGGGCAGGGGCGCGTTCTTCTTCGGTCGCACTGCTCCACGGAATCACGTCGCCGTCGAGGGCGCTGTACCAGTCGATCCGGTTGCCGAGTTCATCGCTTTGAGGGATGGCCAGATGATCTACCAACTCGGGGTTCTTGCGGCGAATGGCTTCGCGCAATTGCAGGGCTGCCCGGTAGACCGGTTGACCTGTTTCGCCGAGGGCAGTGAATGACCCGCTCTTACCGCTGCGTAATAGTGCCCCGCGCATTCAAACTCCATACGATCCGTTGCGCAAAAATGACAGACAGATGTGTCTGTACGTGCTCCTGCATTTGGCGGGCGGCCTTAATGCCATGATGATATCACCGCCAGTCTGCCGGAGGTTTAAACCTTATGAGACTAACGTAAGCGTGCGGAGGTTGCATAAGGTCAATATTAATTGACGTGGGAAGGCTCGGGCGTGGGCTTTTTAAGCTTGCTGAATCGTTTCATCAGCGCTATAAAAAATGCACAACTCCAAGAAAGGCTTCCCCCATGACCTCGCTCAAACTCCTCGTTGTCCTTGGCGCGCTGTCCGCCTCCCACGCCATGGCCTGGGATTACGTCCTGCTCGACAGCGATAAAGCTGCGCAAAACTGGCAGATCACCAGCCAGCAACTCGGTGTGAAAACCGACCAACCCTTCTCCGTGACTCTTCGTACCCTGCACGGCGGTCGGCAAGAGGGCGTCAGCATCGTCGAGATCGATAACGGCAGGATGAAACTCTCCGTGGTGCCGACTCGCGGGATGAACGTGTTGCAGGCGTCGGTCGGTAGTGTGCGCATGGGCTGGGATTCGCCGGTCAAGGAAGTGGTCAATCCGTCCTTCATCGAACTCAATGGCCGCGGCGGTCTGGGCTGGCTGGAAGGTTTCAATGAGCTGGTCACCCGCTGCGGCTACGAATGGGTTGGCCACCCCGGCGTCGACAACGGCGAACTGCTGACCCTGCACGGTCGGGCCGCGAATATTCCTGCGAGCACAGTCACCCTGCACATCGATGAAAAACCACCGTACGCCATCACCTTGCGCGGTGAACTGAAAGAGCAGGCGTTCAAGAAAGTCGACTTCTCCGTGGCGACTGAGCTGGTCACCGAGCCCGGCAGCGTAACGTTCGCTCTCAACGACACCCTGACCAACAACGGTGACTATCCGAAGGAATATCAGGCGCTGTATCACAGCAACTTCAGCACGCCGTTCCTGGAACAGGGCGCCCGCTTCGTCGCGCCGGTGAAACAGGTCTCACCGTTCAACGATAAAGCCAAAGGCGATTTGTCGGACTGGCAAACCTATCGCGCACCGACCAAGGACTACGACGAGACGGTTTACAACGTGGTGCCGTATGCCGATGCCCAGGGCGATACGTTGACCGTGCTGCATGACAAGGCCGGTAGCCTTGGAGTTTCGGTCGGCTTCAACACTCAGACACTGCCCGTGTTCTCCCTGTGGAAAAACACCGACACCCAAGGCCAGGGCTATGTCTCGGGGCTGGAGCCGGGAACAAGTTTTTCCTACAACCGCCGTTATCAGCGGCCACTGAACCTGGTGCCGACCATTGCGCCGAAGGAACACAAGCAGTTCCGCATCAGCTACAGCTTGTTGGCGGATAAGGCGGCTGTGGATAAGGCCTTGAAGCAGGTGGGCGAGATTCAGGCGGGGCGGGAAACTGAGGTGCGGCAGACGCCGTTGGTTGATCTAACCAAAGGGTGATGCCGGCTAGAGCGTTGTCGGCCGATATTGCAGCGCCTCGGCCAAATGTTCGCGTCCAATTCCATCGGCTTGTTCAAGGTCCGCCAGCGTGCGCGCAACTTTGAGCAGCCGGTGCGCTGAACGCAGGGAGAGGTTTAGTCGTTCACAAGCGGTTTCCAGCCAGTTTTCATCGACTGTGGATAACTTGCAGTGCTTACGCAGCGCCGGTAGATCGAGAAAGGCATTGGCACAGCCCTGACGCTTCTGCTGGCGCTCGCGTGCCTCGGCCACTATCAATGCAGCGCTGGCGCTGTCCTCTCCCGGTTTCACGGGGGGATTCAGCGCCGTGGCCTCCCGTGCGACGGTCAGGTGCAAGTCGATCCGATCCAACAGTGGGCCCGACAGCTTGTTGCGGTAACGTTGCACCATGTCCGGTGTGCAGGAGCAGCGGCCCGTGGGTTCGCCAAGATATCCACAGGGGCACGGATTCATCGCCGCCACCAACTGGAACCGCGCTGGAAACCGCACGCGATCCTTCGCCCGGGAAATCACGATATGCCCGGACTCAAAAGGATAGTCTTTTCTCACACTTATAAAAGCGGGTTTTCCGGTTGCTATACGCCCGGCAAACGGTGCGTTTTTAGATCGAGGTGGTTTTGAGTGCTGGGACTTGTAACAGTGCGAGAAATGGCCAGTACCGCCATGGCCTGTATCTGCCGACTGGTGATCAACCAAAGAAGGGCTTGCCAACCGCCGTGGGCACAGAGAGGATGCTCAAAGGCACATCGCCATCATGGAAGGAACGCACAAAATGCCGTATCAATACCGGATCATTTGCTTGGCAAATTCTCGTAAGCTCAGTGGCCGCTGTGTGGCTGGTAAGGTGACTGCGGGAGACTACGCAGGGGCTTGGCTGCGTCCCATTGGCACTACTGCCACACATGAGATCACTGAGCGGGACCGTGAGTATCAGGATGGCACCACGGCCCAGAAGCTGGATGTTATCGACATCACCTTCACGAATACCGCCCCTGCTGGCGGCTTCCAGCGAGAGAACCACATCATTGATGACACCATTTATTGGGAGAAAGCGGGCGAAATGGTTGTCAATGATCTTGCAGGGATTGCGGATGCTCCGGCAACCCTATGGGAGAATGGCAATCACAGCTATTCAGGTGTGAACGATAGGGTCTCTGTTGAACATCTGACTGAACCCCGTCAGAGCCTTTATCTCATTCAGCCGCAGAACGTTACCTTCAAGGTCAGTGCGGAAGGTGCCCAATTTGGTAATCCTAAACGGGTGGTGCGTGCCAAGTTTACCTATAACCGCATTCAGTACGCTTTGACTGTGACGGATCCGGAGACGGAGCAACACTATAAAGCTCAGCCAAATGGTGAGTACGCGGCGAACGTAAGCTATTTCACCATCAGCCTTGGTGAGCCTTACAACGGTGATGCCTATAAATTGGTCGCCGCTGTATTTTAAGGGGTATAAATGAAGATTTTTACGATAGGTTTCACGGAGAAAAAGGCAGAACGTTTTTTCTCCTTGATAAAATTATCAGGCACAAAGCGGATTGTTGACGTTCGATTGAATAATATTTCTCAGCTCTCAGGCTTTGCCAAAAGAGATGACCTCAAATATTTCCTAAAAGAACTATGCGACGTTGACTACGTGCACCTGCCTGAATTGGCACCAACAAAAGAAATTTTGTCGCCATACCAGAAAAAGGAAATTTCTTGGCAGCAGTATGAGGATAAATTCCTCAATCTCATGGCGAAGCGAAATATTGAAAAACACGTTAAACCAGAAATCATTGACGAAGGATGCTTGCTTTGCAGTGAGCATCAACCGCACCAATGCCATCGACGGCTGGTTGCGAATTATCTTAAGGAAGCGTGGGATCAGTCCGATGCGGTTGTTAAAGATTTAGTATGAACAAAGATGCAAAAGTTTTAATTGCATACCCTAGCGACTTCCTTTCCTACTCTAAGTTTGAAAGGAAAGTCGATAGGATCATCAGCTCTCTTGATAAAGTGGAGCTGATTTTCGTATGCGACGAAAACGGATTCATTGAAAAGTATTCGGAGTCCAAAAGAGTGCCCAGCACTCCTTTTGGCTCAGATAAAGAAGCGTTATCGGAAGCTACACACGCAATTCTTTTCCAAGACGAGGAAAGGAACTGTTTTTTTGTCCTTGACAGTGAATTACGAGAAAGAAAAATACCTACAAGGATAATTAACCTAAAGATTACAAAGGTTTCCAATAAGGATGCTGGCGACCACTATGATGTTTACATCGGCAGGGGAACCCTGTGGGGGAACCCTTACCAAATGGGCAAAGAAGGCACTCGTGACGAAGTTATAGCCAAATTTGCTTATGATTTCGAAAGACGGTTTTTGAAATTGCCTGAAAAATTCGATGAGAACATCGAAAAACTCAGAGGTAAGACGCTCGGTTGCCACTGCAAGCCTGCGGCGTGTCACGGTGATGTAATCGCCAACTATCTCAACTCCCAAGACGACGGGCAGTGAATCGGCAGGTATACGCTTGTCGAGTGCCCAGATGCTTTCTCATTCCGTGGGTATTGGCCCGGTTGTGAACGCCCGGCCAATGATGCGTTAAAGCCCTCGACTCTCGATCAGGGTGGTTTTGAACGCTGGGACTTGTACCAGTGTGAAAAATCGGCAACCCTTCTTGTACCGTCCAAAAAACCGTATTAAGACGTACACCTCAATGCACGCTTCGCGTTGGGCGTGCGGTGGCTCGCCTATTCTGGTGATCGCTTCGCTTTAAAATCACAAGCTTTTTTAAAGTCCAGAAAAAGGGCCTAAGCACAACAAACCGTAGATGGATGAAAACGGAAAAATTACGCATGGGGATATATGCTACCCCTGCGGGGTAGTCGATTAGAACGGAAAAACGACATTAAAAAAGCCCTTTCGGGCTGGTTTATATTCTCATCATGTCTACTAGACTTTTATAGTGTTTGTTCGTGTCGTTAAACGTCACCATTACATCAACGCCATCAACGGTGTAAACAGGGTTTAATAATGATGGTCTCGTGGCTTTTATCTCTTCACTTTCGGTTACTTGATAGTCAAATGGCTTTAACGTTTGGATCAACGTTAAGTGACCCAAATTACATTTTAACGTTTTTACTATCTTGCGGTCTTTTACGATTGAAATTGAAACTCTGTATTCATATTTTAATTCTTTGAAAAAGAAGAAATCCCTAGGCGTCATAGCTTCATGAAATGCTTCTCTATGAACCGGATCAATATCTACATTGTTGATCGCTACCAACTCGTTTTTATCAATCAATCTCGCGTAATTTTCACAAGTTGAAATTCTAGAAATCGCTTTATATTTCTTCGTCTTGCATATCTTGATTACAGAATAATCATAATCAAATTGATCATCTAAATCGAACAAGTGGATTTTTTTCTGCGTGGCTTCTTCGTATTCTTCTGATTTAAAATAATCATCAAGCAAATATTTGGCAACGCTGACAGTCGCTGGTGACTTACTGACTAATAAAAATCTTGTTGCATCTATGTCTCTGTTCTTGAAAATTGAATCAACGCTGAGCAATGCACATCCATAAAATACTTCGGATGCTAAATCGACTAAATTAAATTTCTTTTTAATGTTTTTCATAAATCTCCTTCTGTATGTTGTTACTTAAATGAAAACACATAAAAAGAAGAAGTCAACAGAAAGGGCCTAAAAAAATTAGAGTGTAGGGCTTATTGTCTAACCCTATTTTAAAATAATGTTCGACCTTAAATATATTTTCAATCTGCTATTGACACGCGATTTATGGCTTACGCAAGCCATAAAACGACCATCGCAAAAATTGCTAATCTCAATAATTTGCAAGATTTTCTAAAATAAAATTGCCGAAATCTTATTGAAAAATAATTTGTCAAAAGAAAGGGCCTAAACCCAAAAGGCACAAAAAAGCCCCAATTAAGGGGCTTAATTTTTTCTCGAAAAGTATCAGCCAGCGACAGGAACGCCGTTCAATTTTTTGATCAAGGCGTCGAAGTCCGCAACCTTGTTTTTCTTGATCAAGTCATTGAGATAATCGGCGTATGTCGTGAAGCCAAGGGCTTCAATCGTTTTACTAACGGCTCCGGCTTTCTTGCTTTGCAAGACGGTTTCAACGCCATTGATCATGACCTTGAACTTTGGAGCTTTCGCCCTTGTGGTCTTCACGCTCACGCTTTTAGGTGTTTTGGCGGGCTTATGGTCGCCGTGAAGGGAATGCACCACGCCGACAAAATCGGGCACCGTATAGCCGTATTTATTGCGAAGGGCTTCAAGCTCTTCGACAAATTTCATTACTTTTGCTTCTTGTTCATTCGATTGAAGGCTTTTGATCTGCTCTTCAAGCTGCTTTTGTTGTGCCAGTAGATCAAGCAATTTAGACATTTTCAACGATCCTTGATAGTGGTTTTCGGGATCATAATTTCCTTAATTAAAAATGTCAAAATAAAGGGCCTAAGCTCTAACCAGAAAGGTTTTTGATTTTAGATCCACCAGATGGTTTTGACGTTCTGCTCTCATATTTTATATATACATTTACGTAGTAAATATCTTTTACCTTCCTGAAAACATCAAAAAAGCCCGCAAGAATCAAGGAAATCAAAAATGGCCGGTTATAGTTAACTGTAACCGACACATCAAAAATTGTGGTTGTGGTTATAGTTAACTGTAAGATCGCAAACAAATCTACCGCATTTATTCATTAAACAAAGGGTAAAGCGGACAGCATTAAAATATGGTTTGATATTTATGTAAATTTTTTCTCGTCAGCTATTGATAAAGGCAAAAATTATGGTTTGATATATATATGAATTAAGGATTTTATAACCATGGAATACATTATCACGACAAAAAAAAGAAAAGTTGCAACACTAGAAAGCTATATTTCAGTGCCGAAACTGTTCCTTGCTTTGCCATTTTTTACGCCTAAAAACTCGACTTCAACTGAAAGCATTATCACAGTTGAAAAGTTCGGGGAGTTGAAAGATATAAAAATGAGATCTGTCAACCTCTCAGTTATTAGAGACTTTGAAGTTTTTCTTTTCTTGATGAAAAAAGCATATTTGAAGAAATCTAATACCTTTAAGTTCGATAATACTGAAATATACAAGCTTTTAAATATCGAGCCGAATCATCGCGACAGCTTCATTAAAGACGTGTTTATTAACATGATTGAAGAGAAATTAAGCTCAATTGACATTTCATATACAAAAAATGAAGACGGTATAAAAACAAGATCCGGATTTAAATTTATTGAATATCGACAAGTAGACAAAAAGACAACCTCAATAAGACTAAGTAAAGAATTTATTGAGTTCTTCAACGAGCTTGAATACCTATACGATATACCGCTAGAAATTTTAGCGTTATTAAAAAATGAATATCAACGAATTTTGTATATTCTCTATGTTTGTAATAGAAAGAACGCGACTAATTTTTTCACCGTTGAAGATTTAAGAAAGCGTTTTAATGTGTCAAATAAAATGCTAGATAAAACGTTCGTGATGAACATCAGAAAAGCAAATGACTCATTATCAGCTCTTGGATTAATAACGAAATACGAAGAAGACAAGGAAGGCGGAAAGAAGAACGGCAAAACAACGACATTTAAAGTCGATTACACATACAAGACCTTATACACGAATTTAAGCAATAAAAAGGCGGTTGCCGCTAAGAATTTAGATGCGTTCAAAAAACCAATAAAGGTCAAACAATCTAGGACTTTAGAAGAAACGGAACAACCAAAATTAACAGATGATGGAGATCAAGAATGGGTATAAAAAAAGAAGATCAAAAGCCGCTATCGCGTGGCTTCATAGTTGAATCACTCACGATGAGAATTGAAGCACTTGTTCACTTGATAAAAAGCGACGTGATAAGAGCGGCTATCTCATCAAAGTTGGGCGAAATAAAGGACATTAAAGCACTGTATCAATTGTTATCGCTAGCACAAGCATCTATTGAAAACAGTGAACTCATTGAAAATAAAATCAAAGGCGGTTTGACTTTTCACCCGATCACGGGTGAGTTATTAAGTGAACTTGATTACACAGAGATAGTAGATTATTTCATCGAAATGGGAAAAAACGAAATGAATACCGTTAAACCAAAAAACAACAATAAACCGAAAGCGGTTTAAGTTAACAATAGGGGAATTATGAAAAAAACGATGTTGCTTTTAACGCTTTTATACTCAGTGCATGATTTTGCTGCTAATGACTTTTGTGAAAACGGTTGCACACTTCAAGAGATCGAGGCGAAAAACAAAGCGAATTACAAAACCCATGAAGAATGGGTAATTCATAATGAAGCACTTGAAGCTGAGGAATATCGCCAGTGGGTTCAAGAGCATCGTGAAGCACAAGCCAGAGCAGATGCTTTGCCTAAGTCGGTTTACGTCCCCGGTACGCAATACAGGACGTGTGTGCAAGACGTTTATGAGCAAGCCGCTAGCTTCCTAGGTGAAGATGCAAATACTCAAATTTCAGTCAGTCAAGACATTGACGAAAAATGCACTTTCGACGTTACTCGATTTGATGATCTAAGTCATGCTTGCGAAAACCTTTCAGCGTTATCCGCAATTGCAAGAATGAAGAGTCATCAAGAAGAAACATGCAGATATGAGAAGGAAAAATGGAGGTTATACGAACAGTATAGAGATGTAGTTTATACGCCAGCATGGACGCATAGCGTTGAGCTTGAATATTTAAACAAATTGAAACCTATTGAACAAAAGCACTTTGATAACGTTATCAAGAGTAATGAGCAAGAAAAACAAACAAACAACAATAACGAGGTATCACAATGATCAAGCTTTCACTTTTAACAATCGCATTATTCGCTTCAATGTCAGCGAATGCGGCTTATGTCATAAAAATCCCGATGGAGCAAAATCTAGGCGGGCATATGCAAGACAATAGCATTGCTTTCGTTGGTAAAAACGGTGGGGGTTCTAATCCACCAGTAACGCCAGATCCAAAACCAGAAGAACCAGCACAGCCGGAAGAACCTACCAGAGAAAGCGTTTGTGCTTCTGCGAAGCAAAATGTTATCAGTATCGCAGCATCACAAAATCTAGGCGTAAACGTTAAATACATCTATCCACTTCCGGCTGATAAATGCGTTTTGATGGTTATGTCGATTGGAAAATTTACAGATAAAGCGTCGTTAATAAATTTTGGCAACTCAGTTGCAAGATTGAATATTGAAAATTATTCAATCGGAATTGAAAGATATAGCAGCACCACAGTTGATATGTTCATAAGCTCTGCAACGACTGACGTGGACGCACAAGCTGATAAAATTTGGTCACGATATCAAACAGACAAGAAATAAAAAGAACGCCTAAAAGGCGTTTTTTAATTGGGTCTTAACTGGTTTCGTCTTCTTCTTTCGTTTCGATGATGTACATCTTCCGCTTCATTTTTTTGAGTTTTGATTTCTGCATCAAGAGCACGCATTTCCGAAAGCTTTTCTTCCATGGTACCCGCTGAAAAACTGTTTGTCATATCACTCATTTTATCTACGGCACCGTCAAGCAAACTAGCAGCGATCTCTACGGCTTTACTACTGACAGCTTTTGCAGCACCCCCAATGTTTTCGATTTCTGGATCTTTTGTTTTTACAGCGGGTTTTTCGGTTGGTAAAGACTTAATATCATTTTGCTCAGATGGCTTCTTAAATGCTGGGTTTTCGAGCTTCATTTTTTCAAGTTGTGCTTTGTCTAACTGGGTCGGTTCATAGCCTTTAAGCGAATAACCTTTTTTATCAAGATTCATCATGTGAAATTGAAGCCATACGACACGCTTGAATGCTTCATCACCCCTAATGTGCAAAGCGTCTGTTTTGCCGCTTTCTGTGAGCTTTTGAAGTCCGGCTTTGATCACCATCGGGCTGATGCTATTGAACCTAGCAGTACCATTGGAATAGCTGAAGGCTTTTTTGGTCGAATCTTTGAAAAAGAAATCGTGACCGTCCGGTGTATCGAAGCGAGTATCTACAACGCGATTCTTGATCCTACGTTCAGTAATAGCTGATTGCTGATCGTGGAAATCACCGCTAATGCTTCCAAAATCACGCACAGGGGCCGTTTTCACTCCAAGACGTGCGAGAGTATCGGAGAACTCGGGATCGTCTCCTAAAGCGGCTTTTAAGGTCTTATAGGACACGGCAAGGTCGGAAGCCTTGAAGGTCTGACCGTCCTTCGTCATTGAATACGCATCTTTGCCGCTGTGGTGAATGTCGAAGCCCGCACCATTGGCAAGCATCAAGAATTCGGAAGCTGTCAAAGCATTATCCAGAATGGTTTTAAGCTCTTTCTTGAAAGTCTTCTTGTACTCATTTTCGTCTTTTGGTTTGCGATGTTCGTTGTACAAGCCATATTTCAATTCAAGCTTTTTAATGATTGGATTGTAATCAATCATCTTGTTATTGACCTTTTTCGTTTCGAGGTCTGTAAGGTGGATCATGGCGTGAACGTGGTGATGCTCGGTGTTTCTTTCGACAACAAACAAATAATGGCGATTTTCATTCAGGCTGTTTTTAACCCCATTCTTTAAATAGACTTCTTTCGCCATTTGGATCATTTGTGCATCTGTGAATTTGTGTCCCTCGCTCGGGTGAAGTGAAAGAGCATTGAATTGATATAAGTTTTTTTGATTGTGAACGCGGTCGCCTTCAAAAACCTTTTTTATTCTTGTGGCGTATTCCATATTTGATTCACCTTCCAAACGGGGGATGGTGCAATCTATTGCGTCACCTTCTGGGTTAAGTTTTAAAAGGTAGTTGGCTGATGATCTGGTTCTATTACCTCCACCTTTTCGCATTTTCATTTTATTGATCATGACTCAGGCCCCCTTTTTTTCTTGGCCTTAATTACTTCTTTTAGGGTTAAGCCCGTTATTCTTTTTACATTTTCTTCGTAGATGCAATATCCTTTAATTGCACGATCTAGATTTGCAGAAAACGAAACTATGGCGTTAAGATTTTTCCCATCATCTTTTTCTAGGTAATTGATAAAGTCTTTTGCTCTGTTTGGCTGGGTTTGAACAAGGTCTATGCCTTTCTTGATGTTGTTTCCAAGATCTTTGGCTTTTGATAAAACGGTACTGTATTTCTCGACCTCGCTCACTAAGACGATGCCGGAATTATTTATTGAATTAAGTACGAGTTCGGCAACTGATTTTGAGTTGGTCGCAGCCATTGCGGCTAGTAGAAAATCTTTTTCTTCTTGCGTAACGCGGAGGGTAAAACGTTTGTCTCTGTTTCTTACTCTTGGTTTTTTGTCATTGCTCATGTTTCTCCTGATCGATATTTTTTAATTTGCTGAACAAAGGCCGGGGCCTGTTGTTCGTTGGTTCAATCGTAGCGTCCGCATTTTTTGAAATGGTGGTAAAGTCTTTCTACTTCATCCGCTGTCGCCCATTTCAAAGGTGTAAATTTGTGATCCTCTCTTTCTAATCTGCATTTATGTAGTCTAGTATTTGATAAATCTCTAAAAAGGGTCGCGGTTTCCTTCTCGATCACGTATTTAACCATTTCAACGCTTTTGAGTTCAAAGGGGTTGAAAACGTATTTTTCAAGCCAATCTTTCAACACGCCTTGAAAGTCGCCGCAGTAGAAATCGTGCCCGTAGTAGCGTAAATCCATAAAAACAGCGGAAATCGAGCTTAATACACGTTCATCTAATTGCGGGTAATCTTTGTGGAAATCGGCATTAACGTAAAACCAATTTATTTCTTCAAACTGCCCATAATATCTAAGCCTTAAAGTTTTACCTCCCATGTTGTGGTCAATTTCTATATAAGTATCTTCTGCACTTACGCTCAATATCTCAGCGTCATTACCAAAATCAAAGTCACCAGAAAATAAATCATCTAGGTTATCGAAATCGTTATTGTCTTTTTTCTCTGTCATAATTCTCCTCATGTTTAAGGTTTGTTTTTTCAACAATGAGCATCAGCTAATTGTTCGGGTCTTGCTTTTGATTTTCTGTAATGGCCGCAGACATTGCAGCTACCGGCTTTTGATCTTGCTTTTGCTTTTGCTGTTGCTCTTGATTTTAGTTTTCAAACGAAGTGCGAAAACCAAGCGGCCCGTCCCGAAGGGTGGACAGACACGACGAAGTCCGTGGCAGTCCAAGGGCCTTGCTTGCAAAGTCTTGAAACCTTACTAATACAATTACCATATTATAATGTGCTGTCAAATTAGTGGACTGCCAACTGTATTAAACACTGGACTGCCAATTTTAGGACTGCCAAAAAAAATGGCCATCCAATTTGGACAGCCATCTTATAGGCAGAAATTTTAAAGCGATCAGTTTTTTTAAAAAACTGTTCCGTCATCTAGTGCGGATTTCAGCTCGCTTTTGTAATTGCTTTTATTGAACTGTTCAACATTTTTGTAGGTCATTAGTTTTTCAGGTGATTGATATTGGGTGTCACTTGAAAATGATTGAAATGTATCATCATCAATCATTCTTATGTGCATTTGAAGCTCTCTTGAATCGTAGCCATAAAACTCAACAAATCCGGGAATTTGACTTTGACGTGCTACCATCAAAGCTTCTTTGACTGGCTCGTCATAAAGATAGAATGTAGCCATAACCATAATGGCCCCGCCCGATTCAGTATCATTCTTGCCAAACTGTGTATTCACATATGGTTTGAATACTACACCACCATTCATATCTTTAGTTTGCCCCAACCACTTTCGCTCTTTAACAGCACTGATTGTCTTGTTGATAGGGCCTGAATATTCAACGCTTCTTCTATCTTTATCAAGCTCGACGTGTTTAAAGGTTTCTGCATGTGCAAATACGGATGAAGCCGACAACATGACGGCCAACAACAATCCGAGAGATTTTTTCATTTTTCTTCCCTGTCCTTGTAAGAAAATAAGTAAGCCAAATGGATTTTAACACAGAGTAATATTAAAATGCCATCCTTGGGTCGATCCGAATGGGTAGCTTTACCGTCTTTCTTGCCTCTTTAATGGTTAGGCTTTACTACTGTGTTCATATGTACGTTCAGATTATTAATGCCAAATTCTTTCAATGGATTGTGAAGCGAAAATTTTTTGCCAACCCGATAAATCTCAGAGTCTGCTTTATCCAAAACAGCCATGAATAGTGTTCGTGTTTTGGCTTCATAGTTAAAAACGAATTTGAAGCCGTTCGATTTAAAGAAGTGATTGAGCTTCAAACGGCCTTCGTCGGTACTATAAAGCTCAATAATGTCTTTATAAGAATAGATTTCAAGACTGCTTTCAGCGTTGTCTATCTGAGCACTTAACGCATCTATATCCGCCTTTGCATTCTCATATGCTAGTTCTGCATCTGCCATCTGTTGAATGAAGAATGAAGGGATGCGACCATCTTTATACTGTGAAAATGAGGCGGTCATGTTCTCATAAAGCGATTTAGCTTTCGCAAGCTCATTTTCTGCTTCGTAAAATTCTGCTTTTATCGCTTCTGTTGCTGTCGATTTGCTAAATAACGATAAAAATTGATTTCCGAAGTCTTCCATTTCAATTTCATCATTTGTCACGGTGCTGTTGTAATCGGCTGGCATTTCCCTTGCCCACGAATGAATATCATCAAATTCTAATTCATCGCCGGTCAGTTGTTTCACCATCTGCAACAAGGCACCAAATGCAAAGTCAAAACGAAAACGGGGAACGTCGCAATGGCTCAATGTTTCTTTTCGTGTATAGCAATGAAAATAGCCGTATTTGATGCCCTTCTGATTGATTGACTTTTCAAACATAAGACTTTGACCGCACACGGCACATTTCACGCAGTGCTTGAAAATGTTCAAATAACCTTCTGTATTTCGCCCATAGTCTTTGACCTTTCCGCGTAGCTTCATTGCTTGCAAAGCGTCTTGAAATTCTTTGTGCGTTAAGATTGCCGGATAATAGTTTTCAATATAACGCTCAAAAACCTTCTTTTTTCCGTCTCTTTTTTGTGACATTAGGGTGCCGATGGGATAACGGCTAGTAAGCATTAAATGTACGGTTTTACGTGACCATTTACGTTTTGATGTGAGATTTACTTTTTTAAGCGTGTTTGAAACACCTTCATATTTCAAGCCCTCGAAGATTTCCTTAATTTCAATGGCTTCATCTTCTACAATTTCAAAGCAATTTTCTTCGGGGTCATACCGTAAGCCATACGGAGGATTATGAGCATTGAAAGGCACACCATCTGTTGCCTTGGTCTTGGCTTTATTCCAAGCGGAACGCCGACGCTTTGACTTGATTTCGCTTTCTTCGTTGGCACGCTTCGCAATGAGACTGATCATTAAAAGATTTTCAAAATCTTTGTCAGGATCTTCATAGGAATAGATTTTGTTGTCTGTCGTGGTGTAGAGCTTCACACCTTTTTTCAAGATTCCGTCTTGGATCAGTGCAACACCATCAAGCACCCGCATGCGGGTAATCCGGTCGATGCTCTCAACGACCAGAAAATCACCTTTCCTGATTTCCCCGGATTCGATCCGATCAAGAATGCTTTTGAGCTTCCCTACCTTTGAGTTTTCTCCTGTGAACGCTGATCGACCGGGATCGATGATGGTTTCAACGACGGGGACACCTGTTGACGATGTGAAGAACTCTAAGGGGCTTGTCTGCCGGTCATAACTGTCTTTGTCGTCACCACCCTGCACGGTGCTAGACCAACGAACGTAGGCGATTGCCAAGGGCTTGGATCGGTCGATTTTCAGGGTTTCCATGTGTCCTAGTCCTGAAGGGGAGAAGTGCATAATACGTCCATCCGCTCTCCAATGGTTCTCTTAAAACTTCCAGCACCCGGCGTTCAAACTCTGGAAGTTCGTCCAGAAACAGGACGCCATGGTGGGCGAGGGTGATCTCGCCCGGCTGCGGTTTCGAGCCGCCACCCACTAGTGCGGGGCCTGAGGCAGAATGGTGGGGTTGGCGAAACGGCCGATGCGGCCAATGGCTCAGCGGTACGCAACTGGTAACGGATTGGATCGCCGCCACCTCCAGGGCTTCGCTTTCGGATAGCGGCGGCAGTAGCCCGGGCAGGCGACTCGCCAACAGCGTTTTTCCGGTTCCAGGCGGCCCGCTGAACAGCAGGTTGTGCTACATTACACCTACGTCAAATTTCGAGACTGCCATGTCGACCCCGCGCACAAAGGCATACAGCTACATCCGCTTTTCAACACCAGAGCAAGCAAAGGGTGATAGCTATCGCCGTCAGCGGGCCGCAGCTGAAACGTACTGCATGCAAAACGACCTTGAGCTAGTCAAAGACGAAGGCTATCTGTTTTTTGATCGGGGCAGGTCAGCATATAAAGGCAAGCATCTGGACGATACGAGCCAACTTGCGCGGTTCCTGAACTATGTCCAAGATGGCGTTATTGAGTCAGGGTCGATCTTGATTATCGAAAGTCTCGACAGGCTGAGTCGCGAGCATGTAAGAGCCGCACTGCCTAGGTTTTTGGATATTCTGGGTAGTGGTGTCCAGATATACTCGGTGTCTGATAATAAGTTGTATAGCAAAGACTGGGATGAACGGGATCTACTCATTGGTATTTTCCAGATGAGTCGTGCTCACAGCGAATCAAGTCTAAAAGGCGAGCGTGTAAGTAAGGCCTGGAAGCAAAAGCAGAAGGATGCACGTGAGACTAAAAAGCCTTTAGGGCAAGCATGTCCTTATTGGTTGAAGCTTGAAGGTGGCAAGTATGTCGAAATTTCGGAGCGGGTTGAGGTAATTAGGGAAATCTTCAAACTTGCGGTGTCCGGTCACGGTCATCGTGCAATCGCAAAGATACTCAACGCTGACAATGTGCCTATATTCGGGTCATCAAGCCGAAATGCATCAGGCGCCTGGGGTAGTAGCTCGACTGGTAAAATACTTTCCAATCGGGCCGTCTTGGGTGAGTACCAACCGACCGGCCTGATTGACGGTAAGCGCGGGGCGCTGGGTGAGCCCGTACTGGGTTTTTTTCCAGCAGTCATTAGCGAGGATTTATTTTTCGAGGCTCAATCTGCTCGTACAACGCGGAATGTCTCAAAGGCCACGAAGTCAGCCGCAAACTTCAATTTGTGGCAAGGACTCGCCAAGTGTTCGCTTTGCGGTGAATCCATGCATCTGGTAAACAAAGGTTCACCGCCTAAAGGGGGTAAATACTTGAGATGTTACGGAAGCGCTAAGGGCCGGTGCACAAACAAGATTGTGCAGCTTGTTGGTGCTGAACGTGCATACATGGAGATCTTAGCCAAGGTTGATAGCTTGAGTCTTGTTCAGGATTCACAAAATAAAATTCGAAAAGAAATTGCAAAGATTGATCTCCAGCTAGATTTGGTTAAAAAACGCCAAGCTGAGATCGAAAGCCAGATACAAGATGTAAGCGGAGAGCTTCCTGGTTTTGTAATTCAAGCGGCCTTGCGCGTTGACCAAGAGTTAAAAGAACTAAAGAATAAAAGAAATGAGCTAAAGCGTGATTCTCAGCGAGAAAAAATTATAAATAAGGCTGATTTTTTCTCGAAACTTGATCTCATAAGTTTTGAAGGGCGAGCTAGAGCAAACTATTTGCTAAAAGCGCTGAGGGTGCAAGTTCGGATCGAGCGCCAGGAAAACACCGTGTATTACGCGGTTGAAGCGGACAGTGTCCTGACTTTCGTGATGAAGCAGGTTTCCGAACTGATTGAATACTACCCGTACACCGGAGAACTGACTGAAATATTGCGCAGTCAAGGTGATGATGGCGCCTTTGCAACGATGCATTCAGGCATGGTTGCAAGGGCATTTGAGCTGTTTGAGCTTGTCCGAGAGCAAAGCCGAATAGAATCCATGCTTGCTAATAAAACAGTGCCGAAGAAGATATAGCTTGCAAATACGCTTCGCCGCTTTACAACTCGACAAGCAATTGCTTTACACCTGCCGCCGTGCAGAATCGCTCTACGGCGGTCAGAGAGCGCCATAGGCGCTTCTCTTCTCTCCTGCTGCGCACTGGTAACCAGATAGTGCCTATTCGCCCTTCTAGGGCCCAGGACGGGCCTTCACGAACGGCCCGTAACTCTTTTAGCGCGTTGTTTTCGACAAGCGTGCTCAAGATTTCTTGATCAATCGTCTTCTTCGTCATCTGGGTTAATCCAATCCTCGTAGGCGATATCGAGCGAGGTTCCGGCTTCTGAGCCAGTGTGTTTGGCGCTGGCTAATTGTAGCGACAGCCAGGTTTCTAAAACGTCGCGTTGGTAAGGGCAGGGAATATACGCTTCCAAATCATCCGCCAGATACTCTAAACGCTCCTGCGTGCTCATTTCCGCGTGACGCTTATTCATAACGATCTCGGTGTGCATCCTGAGGCCTCCGGCCATTGGTGAGGACGTGCATCGTATACCAGAATAGTGGGTTCTGGTAGTCCGGACACCCACATTCTGGATAAAGCTTTATTCTGAAAAAGGCTCTAGTACGAGGGTGGCAAGGAAGGCTGGCACTTTGCTATTCTCATTGCCTTTTTGACGCTCTTCCCTACGCATGGTCTCCCCACATAGCAAGGCAAGGTCGCCTGCCGGCAGCGGGCGCCTACCAGCCAGCGGGCGTTGCCCACTGACCGACAGCCACCTCACGACTACCCAGATACTCTATATGGGTATACATATTAATTATCAGAAAACTAAAATCGGTATACCGTGTCGGCATACCGATTGGTTTGATCTTGATACATGGTCGTATACCCATATATGATCAATCGGTATGTGGTGATACCATGATTGTATGTAGACAACCATGGGAGACTGCCAGCATGCAGATTCGCGAGCTTAAAACGGTGTATCAACTGATACGCACGACCTACGACGAGACGAAGAAACGCGGTGTTGAAAAAATGCTTGGTAGCTTCCCTAGAGATGCGCTCGTCATGCCTGAGCAAGTTAAATCGGCACTCAACGAGAAGGAGTTCAAGCAGCTTGAGGACTGGTTTCAAGCTCGTGAAGACAAGAGGAAGAAAGAGGTAGAGGACATGAAGTGGAGCCGTAAGCTATACCAGCTTCGTTGTGCTGCGCTGGTGCTTTCCGAGTTCCGTGATGCGCTTAAAGATCAGGAAGTAGTGAAGGAGTTTACTGCCAAGCATGCCAACGAGCTCTGGGCTGAACTTGACGCTACACGTAGTGACTTACGCAAAGCCGGGTACGCCAAACCAAAGGCTGAATTGCGGTCAAACCGAGCGTACACGAAGCCTTAGCTATCGAGCTCTAGAGATTTTTCGACCAGGTTGTATGATAAATTCAATATGATTGCATGAGTGTTTTTGATTAGTCGTGCGTGGCGCCGATTATTTATATCTTGGCACATACTCACTTTTAGTTAATCGATGCCTAGGCAATAAAAACCACAGCATGGCCGGGCGGGGCGAGTTCGCTGCTTCGCCGTTTCGGCGGCTAGCTGTCAGCGGCTCAAGCGCATCCGCTGCGCAGGTCACGCGTCACTGCGTCCATCCCTGACCTACCTCCAGCTTCTAGAACCGTGGCAATTCGTGTAACAGTTGCCATAGCAGCTATTGAGATTCGGGTTGTAGATGTTCAATGTTGTTGAGTCTGCACCTTCAAGCGCCGCTGCAAGCGTGCCTACGTCGATTTTCAGCGGTTTATCGTCGAGTTTCATTGCCGCCGCAAGGTCGTTGAGATTTGAATCGACCAGAAGCGAGAGGTCATGTTTTTCGAGCAAAGCCTTGGCAGAGTTTTTGGCCTTAAGTGAAGACTTCGACGAAATGACATTAACACTCGCATTTGCATGTGCCATGGTCGCGGCAGCGGCTATAACAGCTGAAGTGATTGCTGCATGGAATTTCATTGATGGGCTCCAGGTCGAGAGGAATAAGGGTTAGCGGACATAGCCGTCATCCGAGCGCTGCGGGTGCTTCTTGATCGACTTAGGGGTCTGCCCGTCCCCGTCTCCATCATCCCCTGACCCACCTGTTAGGGCGTTTGTCGCGGACTGGATCAGGCTGACAAGAAGTCTTAACAGCGCTTCCAGCACGTTTAAATCAACCTTTCTCGCTTTGTTGTATTCGGGATCTTCATCACCGTTATCGAAGTCTTGAATCTTGCCGACACCTGCTCGACCTAATGCAGTCCATACCTGCGGGTGAACTTCTGTTTTTGAAATCAAAACGTATTGCCCACTGGGTTCCATAGACAAAGAATCATATTCTTTTGAAATTGCAGCGTTAAGCCGTTCACTTTCGTTAAGCTCAAAGCTTTCGTGGTATTTCACATATATGTCGTTAAATTGCTTTTTCTGCGCTTGAGTTAATCTTACAAAGTCCGCCATGTTGAGCATCTCTCTTATTGTTGTTTTAGCTTATTGTCATTAAGTACATGGAGCAATGCACTGTTCAACAGTGCTTCACTTCTAAGATTAGATTTGTATTGATCTAGAGCCAGTGAAATCTCCACGGCCTTCATTTCAGCGCTTTGGCGCTGTGCCTCAGCCGGTGGTACATAACTGTCAGTACAACTATTTGTTATTGCACATATCCACTTTTTGCTACCGGAGTGCTTATCGTCGTACTGTTCATAAAGCTCCACCCGACCAGGTGCGCGCACACCGTTAATCAGCGTGCCATGTTGAGCGACCTGGATTGCATCAAGACTGCCTCTATTCTGTTCGCGTGAATTTTCCCTTCGCAAATCGTGCACAAGGGCTCTAGCATGCTCAGGCGAGCCGGGGACAAGTCCGGTGACTTGAGGTACTGCGATTTTTACATTAGCTGCAAGGTCGTTTTGCAGTTGCAGAGCCCTGTATTCATCAGCAGTTAGCGCTCCTGATAGCCATAGCTTGGAGTCACGGCACTTACCAGCGAGCTGGTCGCACTCATCCATAATTTCCGTTGCGGCTTTGTTGTTAGCATCGTTAACGTCCTGCACGTTCGTTTCGAGGGTAGTGTTCATGATGCCGCCGCCTGTAGCGACTGAATAACGCTTAGCGCGATTCTTGGACAGCTGCTCTATCTGATTGAGTTCAGCGCATGCAGCATCACCTAGGCCATCTGATAGCGTTAATGTGCCGCAAGCATCTCTTGCTGGTTGTGCACGTTCTAGCTGCTCGAGGTTCTGTCTTTCCTCTTTTCCCTTGTCCAGCCGCGCCGTGGTGTTTGCAAATCCATTATTTATTGCGTCAACACCCATCTCTGCTGTATTGCCAATAGCTTCCAACTGGGCAGCATTAAGAACAAAGTTTTTACCAGCTTCCACAGTTCTATTGAAGTTGTCGAAATATTTTTGCTTAAACGATGCTTCATCACTTACCAAAACTTCAGCAAGGGAGAACGGAGAAAGTACCAGTAAAATCAAGGAAACTGTGATTTTTGGTGTTCTCATATTTGCCCGTCCTTTCTTGTTATTTTGGCTAATATATATGAGAGGCAACAAAAAAACACTTGAATATGTGTTGTCGCGGGTGGTGGAATTAAAGCGAACAAGGCTCCTCGGCAGGTTGTCTACGACAACTTCCCGCCTTGTAAAGGGCTTTGCCCTTTAATCCCACTGGGGTTCCCCCAGACCCCTGGTCAACATCAAACACACGAAGAAGGTGTACATATGTCAGAAGCAGCAGAAAGGCCCTGGGTGCAGTTGCACACGCTTATCCCATCGTGGGTTGGGGCCAAGGCCAAGCGCGACGCCAAGGCCGCAGGAATGAGCCTCAGCGGCTATGTGGGTGCCCTGATCGAGCACGGCCAGGTCGTGACGGCAAAAGACGACTTGAGACCGGTGTTGCGCGAGCTTAATGCCTGGCTGGGCAGGTGGAACTCAAATATCAACATGCTTACCAGGCACGCAAACATACATCAGGAAGACACAGATGCGGATTTGTTGTTGATTCGATTAAATGATATTCGCGAAGAGGCGCGGCTTATATCACATAAGGTAAACAGCCTACAGCCGATGCCAGGTAGGAAGCGCGCACATGATTAATGGACTGGCAATGCAAACCACGGGCGCGCAGAAAGCTGTTGATTATCTGACTGGTGATGAGTATTACGACAAGGAGTCTCTAGAGTGGAAACAAAGAGACCCGGCGCCGGTTGTCCTGGAAGGCGACCCTAAATCATTTGTCCAAGCGTGCGACAGCCTGACTTTTAAAAACAAATACACGTCCGGCGTACTTAGTTTTAGCCCGGAAGAAACAGTATTAATAAATGCTAATCCGGGACTTAAAGACAAAATATTGCAAGACTTCAAAAGCTTTGCTTTTGCAGGCATTCCAGAAGATTGCAGGAATATGCTTGCAGTTGAACACACGCATACCGGGCGTTTAGAAATACATTACACAATTCCCAGGGTTCATCTTGGCAGCGGTAAATACTGGAATCCTTTTGAGCCAAATTATGTGGGCAAGCGTGGTAAGGGTAGTGACTACAAGTTTAGAGAGCAGAACGACGTTTATGTAGATTATGCGTGCAATAAGTTTGGCTTGCAAAACCCCAGGGATTTGTCAGTTGCGAGAGATATAAAGATAAATCCTTTTGATAAAAATGCACAAAGCAAAAGAGAGATACATAAGGCTGTCGCCGATTTAGTCAATAGCGGACATATTACCTGTAGGGAAGATATAGAGAAGTTTTTTGTACAGGCTGGCGGGGAAATAACAAGACATTCTGATGAATATATATCTGTAAAGTTTGGCGATCAAAAGTCCATGAGATTTAGAGGTGGGATTTATGACAAGAGTGAATTTAGCGGGGCTGCAATTAGCGAAAGAGAACTACAAGAAGCAAAAAGACCGACAGCGGAATCTATTGGACGAGAATTCAAGAGAGTCATGGAGGAAAGAACGGACAGAGTCGAAAAGCGTCATGGCGAAGCAGAAAAATATGTTGATTCAGACAAAACAGCAGATAACGAGTTTGAATCAGACATTAGCGCAGACGCAGACGCTATTAACGAAATCGACAAAGCGGCTGAAGATATTCCAGATCTTAAGTCTAGTGTTGGTGATTTTATTAGCAGTAATAGCGACGCTATAGAAGACTACAAGCAAGCAACTATCGGTTCGGGCGTTGAAGCGTCAGACGTTGCAATTGCGCAAACTGATGATCCAGTGGTCAGGTTTTTTCAGCAACAATTCAAGGCGCAGGCGCAGCGCCTGGAGCAACAAGCAATTACAGCAGCTAAGCAGCGCTGGGCAAATCATAAGTTACCGGCAGGACACGACAATTTACTAGCTGATAGCGTCGGATCTATCTTTAAAGCAATGCTTGGCACGCGTACTGGTGTTGATATTGATCGCCCTGGTCGTGCTTATACGCGCACGCAGTTGCACCAGGACGCAGCGAAAGTCTCTGAGTCAACGCAGGAACGGGCTGTACTTCTTGAAGTTGAACGTAAAAAGATGATTCAAGACGCCTTGACGAGTGCTCAACAGAGGCACCAGATCGAGCAGGACGATCAGGCGGCTCGACAAAAACAGGATGCCGGATATGTTCCGACATGGAAGCGCAACGGCCATGACCTTGATGATCAAAATAACGGCCCCAGGCCCGGTGGGCGCTAAAAAAACCGATTAACTCAGAAGTGACGAAAATATTTTTCTTTCTAAAACCCCAGTAAATTCAACTAAAAAAACAGGTCTGTTTAATTGACCTCGAAATACCATTTGCGTCACTACTGACTGAGTCGTAATCTGTCAGCAGTGACCAATTATTGGGTGTTTTATGAAAAAAATTGTTGTACACAAAGCGAGATCTGGAGCAACCAGACAAGCTGAATACGCCGTCCGCATGCGCGCGGAAGGATATAAGCAAAGAACACTTTGGCTTACAGCAGAGGAATCTCGCCAGGTTGACGATTTGCTGAATACCATTAGGCATGGTGATAGCCATGAGTGATGATAATTTCGTCCTCGACAGCCTGCAACGGAGCGCGCTTAAAACAACACGTGAAAAAATGTTGAAGAGCGACTTCGCTAAGATGCTTTTCGGCTTTCGTGAAGGGCATACAGCACAACTCGTAAAATGGTCAGAAGGTTATAGGTGCGTTCCAAATTCTATCTTGCGCAGTGCCCTGTTTGGAGCTATCGGTAGGGGGGAGCGTGATATCCACTTAGCCACACCTATAGCAACTCTCAAAGGTGTGAGCGTCATGCATGGCGGGCCGCAACTAGATCAGGCGGATCTCGATGTCTGGGAGCAGTGCTTACATCTTTCACGAAACTCAACACTTGGGCAAAGCTTTGAGGTCTCAGCTCATCCATTTCTTAAAGCAATTGGACGAGATACTGGAAAGTCTCAAAGAGAGTGGCTTAAGGGGTCTTTTAAGCGTCTGCTTGAGTCAACTATTGAGGTGAAGGATGGTAGTCTATTTTACGCCGGCCATCTTATCCATGACTACTTGCGTGATGAAGAGAAGGGTCTATATTACATTACAATGAATCCTAATATTATTAATTTATACGGTGATGGCGGATGGACGCTCTTGGAACTAAAAGATCGACTTGCTCTTAAGGGGCATCCGCTAGCTCAGTGGTTACATGGGTTTTATTCGACTCATGCTAGCCCCTTTCATTATAAGGTTGAAACTATTCATAGACTATGTGGGAGCAAGTCTAAAAATGTTACGGACTTTAGAAAGGACATTCGGAAAGCGTTTTCTTTTATGAATACCGCTATCGGATGGAAGGGTGAAATTAACGATAAAGGCCTTATTACGGTGATCCGGCCACTTACCGGTGCCCAGAAGCGTCATTTGCGTGGGAAAGTGCCCGAGTAACGTAACCGTCTGGCCAACTCACCTCTCAGCACACAGATCAGCTCAGACAAGAACCGGTCGCAGGTATACCCATTGAATAAGCCTGTATCTGACGTAGGTCATGCGGAGCTTGTCAGCGGGTCGCAATCGACGATGGCTTCATTGTATACTTCTGCTTCGCATACCCTTGAGCTACAGGAACATCAGCATGACTGTACTCCAAAAGATCTACTGGCAGCCTACGCCGCCTTAGCGCTACGCCCCCTCGCAACAACCTGCTTCCGCTAGCCTCGCTCGCGGGTGCGCACTGCTGTACGCGTGGTTTTACACCTTAAGCGCACAGCAAAAAAATCCTCAAAATTTGAATTTGTATCGATTCGCTCGCCATTCCCTTGGCGTGCGCGATGCTTTGCCTTGGATATTTCTATGCTGCAAAAACTTAGACAAACGTGGTTTTCCAACGTCCGTGCCGACGTGCTCGCGGGGCTGGTGGTCGCACTCGCGTTGATCCCGGAAGCCATCGCCTTTTCCATCATCGCCGGGGTAGATCCCAAAGTCGGTCTCTACGCCTCCTTCTGTATCTGTGCTGTCATCGCCTTTGTCGGCGGGCGCCCCGGAATGATCTCGGCGGCGACAGGCGCCATGGCACTGCTGATGGTTACGCTGGTAAAAGAGCATGGACTCCAGTACCTGCTGGCCGCGACTCTACTATGTGGCGTACTTCAAATCCTTGCCGGCTACCTGAAGCTTGGCTCGTTGATGCGCTTTGTTTCACGCTCGGTAGTCACCGGGTTCGTAAACGCATTGGCGATTCTGATTTTTATGGCGCAATTGCCTGAGCTGACCAATGTCACCTGGCATGTCTATGCCATGACCGCTGCGGGCCTGGGAATCATCTACCTGTTCCCGTATGTACCGAAAATCGGCAAGCTGATTCCCTCTCCATTGGTGTGCATTCTGACGCTGACTGCCATCGCCATTTACCTCGGTTTGGATATCCGCACCGTCGGTGACATGGGCCAACTGCCTGATACGCTCCCGATCTTCCTCTGGCCTGAAGTTCCGCTGAATTTTGAAACCCTGCGCATCATTTTCCCGTACTCGGCTGCGTTGGCAGTAGTGGGTCTACTCGAATCAATGATGACCGCGACCATCGTCGACGACCTTACCGATACCACCAGCAACAAAAACCGCGAGTGCAAGGGCCAGGGTGTGGCCAACATCGCTGCCGGCATGCTTGGCGGCATGGCAGGTTGCGCCATGATCGGCCAGTCGATCATCAACGTTAAATCTGGTGGCCGCACCCGTCTCTCGACATTGTGTGCCGGCGTTTTCCTGCTGCTGATGGTGGTATTTCTTGGCGAATGGCTCTCCAAAATCCCTATGGCGGCACTCGTGGCTGTGATGATCATGGTGTCCATCGGCACCTTTAGCTGGGATTCTTTGCGTAATCTGAAAGAGCATCCGCTGTCGACCAACCTCGTCATGGTGGCGACCGTCGTGGTCGTCGTGGCCACTCACAACCTAGCCTACGGCGTACTGGTAGGTGTGCTGCTGGCTTCGCTGTTCTTTGCCAATAAGGTTGGGCACTACCTGGATATCAAGAGCACTCTGGAAGAGACGGAATCGCATCGGACTTACCACGTCGTGGGCCAGGTGTTCTTTAGCTCTGCGGACAAGTTCACTGAAGTCTTTGACTTCAAGGAAGCGCTCAACAAAGTCACCATCGATCTCACACAGGCGCATTTCTGGGATATCACCGCCGTCGCAGCGCTGGATAAGGTCGTGATCAAGTTCCGCCGTGAAGGCGCTGAGGTTGAAGTGCTCGGTCTCAATGAGGCCAGCGCAACAATCGTTGATCGCTTCGGCGTGCATGACAAACCCGGTGCCATCGACAAGCTCATGAGCCACTAAGGAGAACGACAATGACCCACGTAATGGCCTGCATTGATAACTCACAATCCTCATTGGCGGTCTGCGATTACGCAGCATGGGCCTCGCAACGACTCAGCGCTCCCCTGACCTTGCTTCATGTGCTGGATAAGGAAAAATATCCTGCATCCGCTGACCTCAGCGGCAATATCGGTCTCGGTAGCAGAGAACATCTACTGGAAGAGTTGGCCACGCTGGATGCGCAGCGTGCAAAACTGGCCTTGGAGCATGGGCAGCACATGCTTGAAAAAGCTCGCGAGCGAACAACCCACTCTGGCGCCATGTCACCTGATATGAAGCAGCGCCATGGCCATCTCGTCGAGAGCCTGAGCGATCTCCAAGACGATATTCGATTACTGGTGATTGGAAGAGTCGGTGAGGACAGCACGCGCAGTGCCCAAAGCCTTGGCAGCCAGATTGAAGCGGTAGTCCGAACTATCCACCGCCCCATCCTGATTACAACTAGCCATTTCAGGAAACCTGAAACGGTCATGGTGGCATTTGACGGCAGCGCTACAGGCCACAAGACCGTACAGATGCTTGCTTCAAGCCCGCTGTGCGAAGGCCTGCCAATTCATATCGTCATGGTTGGTACGGACTCTGAAGAAAACCAGAACGAACTGGAGAAAGCACGAACCACACTTGCCTCTTCTGGCCCGCTAGTGCATGCCGAGATCCGCCCAGGCGAAGTAGAGTCGGTACTGCATGCGTATCAGGCAGAGCACAGCATTGACCTCTTGGTCATGGGGGCGTACGGGCACTCACGCATCAGGCAGTTTCTGGTAGGCAGCACGACCACGACGATGCTGCGAACATCCACTTTACCCGTATTGCTGCTTCGCTGAGCCAATTCCACTGGCCACAGTATTTCCAGAACTGCGGAAATGCCGTGGCCACCCTGGACGATGACTAACTGATCTTGCCGTAACGAGACCCCATGCAACTCATAACTGAAATTGTTCACCCCGAGCTGAAATCCAAGCAGGGCAGAGTATTCCGTCGACATGCAGCACGCGGCATCGTGATGCGGGGTGAGCAGATCCTGTTGCTGTTCACCGAGCGCTATAACGATTTCAGCTTCCCTGGAGGCGGCCTTGATGGTGACGAGGACATTGTCACAGGCCTGAAGCGTGAGCTTGAGGAAGAGACTGGTGCCCGTGAAATACAGGTGCTCCAGCACTACGGTTACATCGAGGAGTACCGGCCCTACTGGAAGCCACAGTACGATCTGATGCACATGACCTCGCATTTTTATCAATGCGAAGTAGCGCCCCAGCTAGAGCTCGTGAGAATGGAAAGCCACGAAATCGCTAATGGTATGCGGCCTGTCTGGATCAACCTGCATGAAGCCATCACGCACAATGAAGCCGTTATGCAGCGTCACGAGTCTTCGATGGGGCAATCAATTCTGCGCGAAACCTACATGCTGAGAAAAGTCGCTTCCGAATTGTTGATGCCAATCAGCCTTTGAGCTGACTATTTGGCGAAGTCCACTTAGCCTGCCTCAGGCAAGCATCCAATGCTGCGGGAATAATTTGCGTGATTTCGCTCGCCCGCTGTGTCGGAAGCCGCATCAGTACATCCTTGAGATAGGCATACGGATCGTGCCCATTCATACGCGCCGACTGGATCAGGCTCATGATTGCCGCCGCCCTTTTTCCACTGCGCAGCGACCCGGCAAATAACCAGTTCGAGCGCCCAAGCGCCGACGGCCCTTTAGCGTCGGGGTCAGGAAGGTGAGTTGGCCGGACGGTTACCGAGTAACAAGCGTTGCTACGGCATCAAATTTTGGACGTAGAATCCCTGTTAATGAGCTCTTTGCCACCTGCGCTTTCCTGGTGATTTATAGCGTGTTGCCTGCGACAAACTGGCTCAAATGAACCGAGCCGCAGGCCAGCTGCGTCTCGGCCCTTGCCGGTGTACATTCCTAATCCCTCCCCCTGCGCGCTTCGCTAGCGGGGACACGGACTAGGAAAGGCTGCCTCTACCAACCTGACCACCCGCAAGCTTACTTATGGAATTTGCTGAAGCGGCTGGAAAGCGTAGCGGGTTCAATTGCCACCCAGGATTCTGGTTTTGACGTCGCACCAATCATCACCCAAGCCCGCCACAAAATTACCGCAGCAACTAAACTAGCTTCTACTGTGGCAAATACGGTCGTGTTGTACATGTAGTTGGGGCTCTCGTTCCCAAAAATATAAAGCACTGGGAAAATTGAAGCAGCCCAGCCCACGACGAAGACCAAACAGAATAGAAGAGCGGCTGTGAGAACCAGCATCAAGGGTACTGAAAGCCTTAGATTAGTAGCGAAAAACTTCTGGCCATCCTGCTTTTCTACGCCGTAGAGTACCCCGTCATTTTTCTCCTTGTCTCGACTTTTTTTGAAGATACCGTACAGCGTGGCGTTTTCGCCGACTTCCAGTTCTTCGTAAAGTTTTTTCGTCATTTGCAATTTGGGGATGACCGCTCCGTCAATACTGACGGTAGCTGTGTATCCTCCACTCTTTGGTGTGACAGACCGGACATAATCGATCTTTCCGGTGACTTTCAGGCAATCAAACTTCATTAAAACCTTTCCTTTTGGACTTTAAGAGCCGGTAGGCCATGTGGTCGATACCCGACCTGAGCCTTGGCCGTTCTAGCTGACCACGGTGATTCCAGGATCATAGGTCGGGTGGAGTGGGGTATCGCTCGTCCTGCCCGCGATATCACCTCGCCATACCCGATCCAAAATATATTGTATGGAACGGGTTCTTGCAATGTGGCTTTATCCTTGGATTTGGGGAGCTATCCCGTGGATTCGAGGGATTCACTCGCTGCGGTTCTGCGCGTAGTCAGGCGTGCCCGGAAACTCAAGGCAGAGCAGTTATCGGAGGGTGTCACTGCGACTCATGTTGCTAATCTGGAGAACGGTAAAGTCAGCGTGACTTTGGAAACGCTTGAGGCGGTGGCGACAATGCTCAACGTCAAGCCGATCACGCTGCTCGCTCTCGCAACAGGGCTTCGTACTGAAACGCCTTATGAGGTCGTTCTTCGTGATATCGAATCCGAGATTGAACAGCTGACCGCCATGGGACTGCTAAAGGAGCTCCCACAAGAATTCGAAGGTGGGCGCCTAAAGTCTCGGCCCTCAGGGGCTCAGGTTTCGCAGAAGAGGTTGGCAGCGGTGCTGGAGTGCAAGGCCGGTGGGCTTACGCAAAAAGAGACCGCCCAAAAACTAGGAATACCCACTTCTACGGTGCAGAGACACTGGCAAAAGAGCTGACAGTGCCCCGTCCTTTTTTTGCTCCTTTTGATTCGATTCAATCACCCCTGCGAATAGGGGGCATAGAGCCCCTGAAAAAAGGGGGCACAGAACCCCTGCTATGGGGCATAGCGCCCCTGAAAGGGGGGCATTGAACCCCTGCGTATGGGGCACAGAGCCCCTGATTGGCCTTCCTTCAAGTTGGCTGAAGCCCGCGTTATACGGGTTTTCCAGCGATTTCACAGAAAGTCGCTAATCATCTTTTAATCGAGCAAATCAAAATCTGAGATAGGTTGCCGCAATATAAGCAGTCCCGTGTTAGAGCCAGTTTTGGGGGCACAGGCCAGAGCCCGGCTACCAAGCCCTTCGGGCTCGGGGCCTTGGCTCTTGCAATGCTGCTATTTTTTGAAGATCGAGAGCTAAGCAACCGCCTGCGGCGAATGCTCGCTCCGCTGCGCACGATCAAGGGACAAGGGCAGAGCAGAACACAGCAGACGCCAGGCTACGATGCCGCGCCCAGGTATTATCTCGACCTGTTTGCCAATCACGGGATCAGCGACTGGAGCACTTGCTGCGCCGTATTATCTGTGTTGCCAGGAAACCTAGTGATGTTTCCAGTAGTGAAACCACCAGCTATCACTGGCTGGAAGGGGTCGCTATTAATATTGATATTGTAGTACGACAGCTGGTTACCAAACTTGCCAAGCGCAACTCCGTGTACAGAGTTGGCACCAGCTTTACGCAGAAATGCAGCTGCTACCCCAAAGGACACCCCGTAGGTAGTGCAGTCATCAATGACGATCACGTTTCGCCCTGCAATCTTCCCTTTGTAAAAGGGGTTTAGGTGAAGCGTGGTTATCTGTCCGCTAGGATCGGTGCGGTCGCCGCCAGGATTAGCTGAGCGCTTCACTGAGGCTGTATGGCGGATAAAAAGGGGAACTCCTGCCTTGGCGAACTGAACCCTTGATGTCACGGTGCGTAGGCGGTGTGTGAATTCGGTCAAAACTTCGTCGGCGCCAGTGGTATTACCGGATGAAGGATAAACACCCCATAAAAGGTTGGCTGCCTGATCTATGTTGTTGATCAGCATCGACCGGGCTGTAACAGCCAGCAGAGCTGCAAGGCGTGCGCCGCCATTTTTCACTGTCAACTTTAGTTTTTGAGCGAACTGTTGCTGCGTTACTCCTTTGTGGAGAGTCGACAGATCTACCAGTGCGTGGATGGTGTAGTTATCGGCTCTTCCATCGAACCACCATTTGCCGTTCCAGCCGTTTGTAAGGACGGTCAGTTGCTCAAGCTCTTGTACGGAATCAATCTTTTGTCCAAACTTTACTATCTGTGGATCGGTTGACCAGCCAGCAGCTACAAGCACAGCCTTTCCATTTTTGGCCATTTGCAGATCGTCGGCGCTTGCGGCAAGAACCAAAATATCATGTGTTTTCACATTGAGATTTTTGGCAATATTTTTAATTATCTCGCCTTTTTGGCGAGCTTCAGCAGGGATAAAAATTACCTGGGAGCCAGCGAACTCCCGGTCAAACCATTCTGGCTTCTGATGGTTGGATATCACGCCGACCCGATTGCCATTTGCGGCAATTCGGATCAGTCCCTGAACGATATCAGGTGCTGGTAGCCCATTTATGGTTATAGCAGCCGGGGAAGTAGTTAGAATCAGCATCCTTTCTGGCTTCCTAGTCAAATGAGCGGGAGTTGGCTTGGTTGGTTTAAGCCATTGGCTTCGATAGTGTCATCTGACTCTTTCTCTGACTCTGGCTCTAAAGTGTCTATCGTTTTTTCTACAGGTAGATCTGCCGTGCTCGTCGGCATGCTTTCCGGAGCTTCCAGCAGCACAGACTTCAAAAATTGAATTAGACTTTCTGTTTTCGTTGGTACTTCGTACCACGATGCCCGGTACTCAGCAGCTGAGAATGGAATTTCCGGTCGGGAGTTTTGAGTGCCTGGAAGAAACACATTTACGATCCGTTTTTCATACCTGCTGGCGTATTTAACCGTATGAGCTGTTCCGCTCTTTATGCTCCACTCGGAGGGAATGAGCACATCACATAGAGCCGCTTGTATCCTATTGCGGCGTACGAAATTTTCGGCGCTGTAAGATTGATTAGGTAGGTATTCAGATACGATGCTACCGCCGGCTTTGAGAATTTCCTCTCTCAGCTCGTTGGAGCCTTTTGGATAGTTCTGAAGAATTCCTGTCCCGAGCACGGCCACTGTTGGAAGGGAATACCGGATAGACGATATGTGTGCTACTTGGTCGATCCCTAACGCTAGGCCACTCACAGTGACGCATCCGATGCGAGCCAAAACCCCGAGCACGTACTTCGTCAGGAACAGGCCATCGTCGGACGGTTTCCTGGTTCCTACAACTGCGACCGACGGCTTGCTCAGATTCTCGGGTATGCCTTGAATGAATATCCATTCTGGCGCATCAGGGATAGCTCTCAACTTTTCGGGAAACTCTGCCTCTGCCTTGAAGATCAGCCGAACCCCCAAGCTCGTAAGAGTTCGCGCAAGCGCGATTCCTTCCGACCATAGCGATTCCTGGCCAGGCTCTCCGTCGTAACCCGCAGCGGCCAGGGGTTTTTCCACTCCTGCTGGCCCTGGCGCCCTGAGCGCCTCCTTGAATCCATAATTCGCTTGAGCGATTTTATGAAGCGACCAAAAGCCAATGCCATTTACCGCTGTGAGCGCAAGGAATGCTATGCGCTCGTTTCTCCAAAAGTCCCTGTCTTCCATAGCTTGCCTTTGGCTGCCCTTGTGACCCGATCTGCCTGAAGGCAAATTTGCCGTGAGTGTGTATGCCATAAGGAAGAACCGATTTCCTTCCGCTGGATATCAGCTCAGGTGAATGCTGTCAGATGCTCATCTTACCCAGTCTGGCAGCTCCTGCCAGAGTCATCCATACCTATCTGATCAACATAACAAGCTGGACGCCAATACAGTTGAGGCGAGCTGTTATCGTCCTTCACGTTCAAGGGTGTATTGTTTTACAACATAAACAGGTTATGAGCGCCTGCGGCAGCAATCAACAGCGCCCGCTTGGCCGCCAGCTGTCCCTGCACTTCATTCAAGTCAGGATAAGGTTTGCTGGCGTAGAGCAAACCATTGGAGACGTAAGGCTCGATCGGTGTATGCCCATTGAAATGCGCGACAGCCTCCAGCAAATGATCCACCGCAATCACTTTCAATCCCGACGCCAGGCACGCTTCCTCGGCATTGGCCCGTGGTACCACCAACGATCGCCCGGCCTTGCGCGCCGCCAAAGCCGCCGGCAATACACCGCGCACAGCCCGGACCGCGCCAGACAATGCCAGCTCACCCAGGCACTCCACATCATCGAGCGTCAACGTCGGCACCTGCACGCTCGCCGAAAGAATCCCCAGCGCAATCGCCAGATCGAAGCGCCAGGACAACGGCTTGAAGGCGGGGCATGGACATTGTCATAAGCTATTGATAAATGGACGTTTGTGTGCCGAAATTCGGTGTCCATGAATATTTAAAAAAAATGCCGTGATCGCGACCGTCTTGTCCATGGTCACGGCATTTCTTCTGATGTCGATCCTCCCATAATCACTATATCTTTTACCTGAGCATGAGCATGAGCATGAGCATGAGCATGCAGGGTAGGGGCTATTTGAATGGGATTATGTTACTTATCGGCAGTTGCGCTTTAAGCCTTTCTATATCCATTGAGAGCTCTAAGATTTTAGCGTCTGCTTCAACTAAAAGTGACAGCGCTTGATCACGGGCAGATATTTGTACTGCCAAATTTTCTTTTATTGGTTTTGTCTTGGATCGTAGCTGCAGCGTCTTCTGTCGCGCAGAAACGGTACTGCTCTGTTTAGTATTTGACTCTCCCCAGTTCTGAATTTCTTGGATCAACGTAGGATAGCGCGACTTTCGAAGAGCAGAAGGATCGCAGCCAGCTTCCCTTGCTACATTGTTTTGTGAAACTTCTGCGCCTTTTCCAAGAACTATTGGGGTTCCCAATTTTAGTCGCTCGAAGGCTGCACGAAATGAATTTTCTGCACTCAATTTATCACCTCTGCACTATCAATCACATTCAGCGCCGTTAATACTGCTCGTTTCTGAGCTTCCAATGAATCTTTGTATGGGGTGAAGTCGGGTGCTTCAATTAATCTAGTCGAGATCACTTGAAGATACTGTTCAATTTTTGGCCTCTTTCGTTTATCAATAAGCAATTCAGAGCATGGCGGTTTACCATCTCCTCCCCCACATCGCGCAACGTTATCAACCCCCCCGTACTCGCAGTACCCTTTGTTGGTACATCCTCCCAAAAGCGTGGATCTCCAAGAAACGTGTCCCTTCCTAGCGGCTTCTTCAAGCTTCCGCATATCACCCGAGGAAACAAGCCTAAGAATCTCTGATTTATGTTGTTCGCCATACGGACTGACAAACCGTGGTGCTAATAGTGCTTCAACTTCTCTCGCAAGAACTTCGTACATAGCTCTCACGTATTCATCGCGAGCGCTTTGGTTGAGACGAAGACTGGAATAACCTCTTCCATAGTAGAGGGACATCGCTCGTGTTGCGTGCTTGAGTTGATACTGCATTGAAGCATCACTAACCAATCCTGAGGATTGCATGTTTACCGCTCCTGTTCTACGGAGCTGATGCCAAGCTAGTGGCCAGGTATTTCCAACGGCGAAAGGCTCGCTGTCTAACGTGGGAGTCAGAAGTCTCGCAATTTTCAGGTCATCGTCTGTAATTATTAGAGAGCTTGTATCTAAAAGCTTTGGGTATTGAGTAATAACTGCCTGATAGGATGGATATCTGACTCTGACTATGCTCGATTGACTGCATCCAACACCCCATGGTTCTTGTGCGCGAATGAATAAATATGGCGGTACGTTGCTAGTTTCGCAGCCTGCACGCTTTAAATTACTTTCTTCACATACAACCCGAAGGCTAGAGACTGTCTCGGCTGCCTCAACTGCAGAGCGAACCAATGGGGAGGTAACCCAGCGCGCATCGTCGTCATCGATTGTCTTTGTCGTTACCCCTTTAATGCAATAAAAACTTCCAAATGTGTCGTCTATCTCTTCTTCAAAACATCCTATTCTGAGATTCCATCCTTCTTCAACTCGCATCATGGAGTGGTTGAGTATAACTCCCAGAGCAACACAGTTTGTCATTGTAAAGTAAGCAGCAAGCGAGCTCACGCCCCTGGAACCATCAGATAAGTTATGGCCTTCGGGAATAATCCATTTTTTAAGTAGTTCCGTGATCCCATATTTTTCAGCAACGTTTAAAAACGTTTTTGGTTTATGATGCGGGATTAACTTGTTAGTTCCTTTTTTGAATGGACCCTCGGATCTTGTTTTTTTACGTGGGGCGCAAGCAACTTCAAGAGAGCCAAAATTTTCAATGTACGCGGCTATACAAAAATTAAAGCATTCCACTAGTTGCTGACGATGTCGATGAAAGTCGGCTATGAACTCATGCAGCCGATTCGCCTGGTAGGACCAAATACGAGGAGGGATGTAGGGCGTTTGCGCCTTTGTCGGCTTGTCCAACCCTATTGAAAATTGCTTAAGATGATTTGCATTAAGAATTGTGAAGCCTAAAGCTTCTTGATCATCTAGCAATTGATGCATAAGGCCAATTAAGGGGGCTCCAACTTGGTATGGTAAGGCTTGAATTATCGACTCGACGACTAGAGGGAATTTGCATAGGTCGGTCGCAGTAATTCCTGCATTTGACACAAGCTTGAAAAACGACTTAACGGTCTGAATTTTCCGAGCTAATGACCGTGCTGAAATCGCAGAATAAGGGCCGTAAATGAGCCAGGCTGCTATAAGTTTTAAAAGAGCACTATTCTCTGCAAGGAGCGTTCCCTTGTTACCGTTGTCGCGCGTGTCAACGAAGTTTAGTTTGAGTTTTTCCCCAGCCCACGGCCAAAGATCCCATACATCATCGGAGAACCGGCTGACAATATTTCCATTCGCGTCTATAACAATTGGAAAGTCGTCTTTCGGCGGCCAGCTACCAAGGATATAGTTTTTGCTCTCAGGTATGGCAAGGGGAGTCGCTATACCAATCACAGCTCGGGCTAATATGGACATATTTAATATGCTTCCAGCAATTTTATGAAAAATTCCCACTGGGGGTGGTATTCGCCTTCGGTCACTCGGGCTTCTGCTTCAGCAGCCCATCCTTCGTGTTCGATACCTTTTTGGCGAAGTGCTGAGATCTTTAACGTGAGCCTCGCAATTGCGATTTCAGCCGGAGTTCTTTCTCCAGGCTTCGTCAAGCCTCTATAGCCAGCTACGAGCAGCGACTGGTAAAACCTATAGGTCGTCAATGACCATGTGTAATCAAAAGTCTCAAGGTCACGCTGGAAGCCGCAAAATAAACAACCCGCAGGGCTCACGCAGTTGGCAGTTATGGATGAGCCGACCTCTTGGATGGGCTGCTTATTGGCAGGCTTGAGACATTCGCCAGGTCCTGGGGCTTTCAGGGCCGCATCCTGCTTCTGATGAAAACGAGACACTTCTACAGCCGCGGCTTGGTGATGTGGTCTCTCATACACCCTTATCAGGGTTTGCGGTGAATGCTGCGCCATTTCAGATACGAGTGTTGTGTCTTTCGACTTCCGTATCAACCAATTAACTCTGGTGTTACGTAGTTCGCGAGGTCCGACATAACGTATGCCAGACTTCACGCACCGCTTGATGATTCGCTTAAAGTCAGGTGCCACTTGAACTGACTGTACCTTTGGAGATTTTAGCGGGAACAAACGATCGTCTTCGTCAAGATCAAAAAACGCTCGCCTCCATTTTAGATATTGCGAAAAATGTTTTTGATACTCGCTGAAAATTTCAAAAGCTACCTCGCTGTCAGCTCTTGATTTGTGTACACGTCTAACAACGTAGCCATCTATATGACTGCTGTATTTAAAATTCGAGAGTTTCAGTGTGTGAGCTTGGGCGAGGTTCATACCTGTTTGTGCGATAAAAATCAAAAGCTCTGCTTCCAGGCGTAAGTTAATTATCTGGTGCCTGGTCGTCCAAGTGGTGTCAGCCATGCGGGCTTTTCTTTTTTCTATAACAGATCTGACCATGCTTGGCTTTTTTTTCGCCCACGCGCAATTCGCAGTGTTTTCAATAGAGACAAAGCCTGCCCATTCTTCCCAAACATGTCCGTTTGCGAACTTTATTAAAAAAGGTGGCAAGGCTTTAATAACGTCGATAGTTAGAGATTGGCAAATGTCGAGCAAGAAATGACCAAATTCAAAGGTCGCAGATAGTACTTGTTTGTCTGCCTTTATGCTGAGTGCATTTTTTCTTCTGGATTTGCGTTTTACACGTGACTTCTTGCTAAAATTTGGCAACTCGAGCACATTTTGGAATAATGCTCCGACACTATTAGCAATATCGAATGCGCTATTGGCTGTGATTTCCTTTAAAATTTGATGGCGTCTTAGAAGATACCCTGTCCATTCAATATATAGAGGTTCTACGTTGTTTTCAGTAATGCTATATCGGTTGTCGTTCGACCATGCATAAAATGCTTTGATTTTGTCTATTTTGCCTTTAACGGTGTAGCGGGATCCTCCGGATGTTAGGTGGGCTGACAAGACTTCATGAATCTTTCTCACTAATGGTATTCTTTCGGCCACAGCTTCGCCGAATTTGCCAGCCGCTATATCATTCTCTATGGTTTTAATATTTCCTTTTGCAGCTCCGTCATAGATTAAGGGCAATAAGCTCATTTGAGTTTCCGCCGAGCTGTATTTTGCAGATGGAAATGACAAATCTTCGCTAAGGTTGTTCATCTGAAGGCTCGCTTGAAATTAACCCAAGGAGGAGCCTGCTAAACTCGTTTGCATATGCAATCTTGGCAGGAAATTTTTCAACGAATTTAATGTACTTCAGCGATGTTGCCTCATCTTTGTGTAGCAACGCATCTTTGATTAGGGCGAGGGCATTTGTTGCTCCCCCTATAGGTATTAGAATTTTTGCCAGTTCAGTAGCGTAAGTACATCGAGTCTGGTGGAAATGGAATCCGTCCAATGCTTTTAGCCCGGCCGCTGCGGCTTTCCTTCTTAAAGTGAGCATTTCTACATTTATTGCACTGCTTCTGTTTGAATCTGTTCCATTGTATGGGTTACCGAATCTGGTCAGGAATATAATGTTTTTGTGTTCCGGAAGGCCTTTCGCTACCCTCAGCAGACGCCGTGAGCTGTAACAGTACTCAAGTAAATCTTCAAGATGAGGCTTGGTGATCCAGACTTGGCCTGTCACGCTATGTTTTGTATGCACACTTGGTTTAGCTCCAGGACCTACGTTCAACCGGAAGAGCGATGGAGTAGCAGGGTCAGGTGAGGCGTTCTGAAGTGTTTCAACTTTCAAGTTACACAGTGTGCCGATCCGCATGCCGGTGTAAATGCCAAGTAACAATAAAAGGTATAACTCCTGGCTAGAGTTCTCTTTTGCGAACTGCAAAATGTGATCTCTGTCGATAGAAGGAATCGGAAGTAGTCCGTCTTCTAGAAGACTAGATGACCTTTTCCTATTTTTGATCGCTAAATCAGTCGTATTGACAGATAACGTTCGTTCAAGCCCGAACTGATTGATTAGAAGGATTTTTGCTGTGTGCTCTTTCCACATTGGCCATTCAGGCCTTAGTAATCCAGACGCCTGCATCCAGCGGTAAAAAGAGATGACATCACGCATTCTTTGACTAACAGTCGAAGGTGCCAACGTTCCATTCTCTCTGGTGTCGATCAGAAAGCCGCGATATCTAATCAAGCAGCGATGATCCCGTCGTGCAGGAAAGTCCCACCACTGAACTGACTCTTGTTCGAGCCAATTCGCATAGAAAGCAATGGAGCCCATGTTTGATTGCACTGTTTTTATAGAGACGTCCCGGGTTTTTGCGCGCTGATATGCCCAGAGATTGGCTTCTCTCCAAGGGGTTCCATCACCCCATAACACTTGGGGTAGGCGCTTTATTTTTGATTCGGCAACTAAGTGCTCTCGTCGAATTTCGTCGGCCTCTACCACTATTCTGGTGGGTTTGAACCTGATGTGTACGAGTACTGCCATCGCTTACTCCTTAGATACAGAACCAGAATGGGGACACGCCCCTTTCTGAGAGCAAGCAATTCAACATAACCAGCGGGTTGGAATTTTCAAGGGTGCTTAGGAAATTGTTCCGTGCTGGATCAATGTCCATGGGTTTCACATGATTTGTGGCTCGTCCACACCATCACCAAACCCGTACCCGCCATCCTTGGGCAAATCCGCCGGTGCCAGGTTCAGCGTGATGCGCCGTGGCGGAAACTGCAGCCCCGAATTGATGATCGCACTGCGCACCCGGTCCTTGCTTTCCTTCACCGCCGCCTCGGGCAGGCCGACCATGGTCAGTGATGGCAAGCCATTGGCCAGGTGGACTTCAACAGTGACAGCGGGCGCATCCACGCCAATCTGGGCGCGGCTGTGGACGATGGAGAGGGACATGGTCGTTCCTTGAGGTGACGAGAGGCCGCTTCCTGCGGGTTTTTCAAGGGTAGACGGGGGAGAGGGGATTGGTGGAGTGGTTAGGCGGGCAAACTTTCACGGGATATTACGGTGACGCTCCGCGTCGCTTCAGAGGCGGAACGCGGAGCGTCCCTGGAAGCATTCCCACGCAGAGCATGGGAAGGATCAGTTACTTCAGTTATTCAGTTTCCGCTGGTGGGCTCAGCTTCGCTTCCAGCTCCGCCACTTTCGCCTCAAGAGCCTCCAACCGTGCCCGGGTGCGTGCCAACACGACCATCTGGCTATCGAACTCTTCGCGGCTGACCAGATCCAGCTTGCTGAATCCGCTCTGCAACAATGCCTTGAACTGGCTTTCGATTTCGCTTTTCGGCAGTGGAGTGTCGCCGCTGAAGAGGCGGGAGGCGGTGCCTGTCAGGGCGTCGAGGAAGTCTTTGGGCGCGAGCATGGGGGAATGTCCTGGTAGCAATGCCCGGCAGTGTACCACGCAGTGTCTATAGTCAAATTCGCGGGCAAGGGATGCACGCTTTTCGAGCATGGGGACGGACGGTATCGCACCGTTGTTGTGCGTAACGCGTTGGGTGTTGTCGTGAAGTGGTTGCGATCTGTTGGCAAAGGCTTGAAATCAAAGTGTTTTGTGGAGATGGCAAGCTTTCTGCTTAGATGCTGATGACCCATGCACTGATGCAGTCGCTGTGACGAATGCAGTGCGCCAGGCGAGACGCGGGGAGTGTTTCGCAAGGAGCGGTTAGCTGGCGTCGTACGGGCAGGTAAGGCCGACGATGCGTTACAAAGCCAGGCACTGCGCTTAGACTTGAGACGGGTTTGTTTTCCTGGGGCAAGTCCACCAAATTCGGGAGAGAGTTTTCATGAAGCTAGTCACTGCCATCATCAAGCCGTTCAAGTTGGACGACGTGCGCGAGTCGTTGTCCGAGATCGGCGTGCAGGGCATTACCGTTACTGAAGTCAAAGGCTTCGGTCGGCAGAAGGGTCACACCGAGCTGTATCGCGGCGCGGAGTATGTGGTCGATTTCCTGCCAAAGGTGAAGATTGATGTCGCCATTGACGACAAGGATCTCGACCGGGTTATCGAGGCGATAACCAAGGCGGCCAACACCGGCAAGATCGGTGACGGCAAGATCTTCGTGGTCAATCTGGAACAGGCGATTCGCATCCGTACCGGCGAAACCGATACCGACGCAATCTAAGCCGCCACAAACCCAACGCCCCAGGAGAAAACAAAATGACTCTGCGTAAATTCGCAGGGCTAGGAGCCCTGTTGTCCTTCGTAATGCCCAGCCTGGCCTTGGCGGCAGACGAAGTGGCGGCCCCAGTCCTCAACTCCGGCGACACCGCCTGGATGTTGACCTCGACAGCCCTCGTGCTGTTCATGACCATTCCCGGCCTCGCGCTGTTCTACGGCGGCATGGTGCGCTCCAAGAACATTCTGTCGGTGATGATGCAGTGCTTCGCCATTACCGGCCTGATCAGCGTCCTGTGGGTCATTTATGGCTACAGCATTGCGTTCGACACCACTGGCATGGAGCAGGGCGTCGTCAACTTCAACTCCTTCTTCGGTGGCATGGGCAAGGCTTTCCTCGCCGGTGTCACGCCATCCAGCCTGACCGGCCCTGCGGCGCTGTTCCCTGAGGCGGTGTTCATCACCTTCCAGATGACGTTCGCCATCATTACCCCGGCGCTGATCGTCGGTGCCTTCGCCGAGCGCATGAAGTTCTCCGCGATGCTGATCTTCATGGGCATCTGGTTCACCCTGGTGTATGCACCGATCGCGCACATGGTCTGGTCCGGCAACGGCGGCCTGATGTGGGACTGGGGCGTGCTGGACTTCGCTGGCGGCACCGTGGTGCACATCAACGCCGGTGTGGCCGGTCTGATTGCCTGCCTGGTGCTGGGCAAGCGCAAAGGTTTCCCGACCACGCCGATGGCCCCGCACAACCTGGGTTACACCTTGATGGGTGCGGCCATGCTGTGGGTCGGCTGGTTCGGTTTCAACGCCGGTTCCGCTGCGGCGGCCAATGGCACTGCCGGCATGGCGATGCTGGTCACTCAGATCGCGACCGCCGCCGCTGCGCTGGGCTGGATGTTTGCCGAGTGGGTCACCCACGGCAAGCCAAGCGCATTGGGTATCGCTTCGGGTGTCGTGGCCGGTCTGGTTGCGATCACTCCTGCTGCTGGCACCGTGGGCCCGATGGGTGCCCTGGTTATCGGCCTGGCAGCGGGCGTGGTGTGCTTCTTCTGCGCCACTACCCTGAAACGCAAGCTCGGCTATGACGACTCCCTGGACGCCTTTGGCGTGCACGGTATCGGCGGTATTCTCGGCGCGATCCTGACCGGTGTATTCGCTGCACCGTCCCTGGGCGGCTTCGGCACCGTGACCGACATCGCCGCACAAGTATGGATCCAGTGCAAAGGCGTGGGCTTCACGGTGATCTACACCGCCATCGTCACCTTCATCATCCTCAAGGTCCTGGACGCCGTGATGGGCCTGCGGATCACCGAGGAAGAAGAAGCGGTCGGCATCGATCTGGCGCTTCACAACGAACGCGGCTACAACTTGTAAGCACGCGCATGAAAAAATCTTGCCCGGCTTGCCGGGCATTTTTTCGTCTGGAGTTTGTCATTGAAGCAAAGGCTGAAAGGTTTTTTCTTACAGCTTTTACGACGTTTGCGATGCGAGTTTTTGTGCCGCCAATGGCTTACATGATTGAAGGATGATCAGGGCCTTTGTTTTTTCCCTGAGCGCGCTAGAATGCGCCCCGGACGTGCGGAGAACTGTATGTGGCAACAGACTCTGATAACCCTTCGGGCGAGGCCCCGGGGCTTTCATCTGGTAACGGACGAGTTACTCGCTGGCCTGCCTGAACTCAAGGCGTGCCGGGTCGGTCTGTTGCATTTGTGGATACAGCATACCTCGGCGTCGTTGACCATCAACGAGAACGCCGATCCGGCGGTACGTCGCGACTTCGAACGATTTTTCAATCGTCTGATCCCACAAGGAACAGACGGCTATGAGCATAACGACGAAGGCCTGGACGACCTCCCGGCGCATTTCAAGGCCAGTGTGCTTGGCTGTCAGCTCAGTTTGCCGATTTCGGCGGGTCGACTGGCGTTAGGGACCTGGCAAGGCGTTTACCTGGGCGAGCACCGTGATCATGGCGGTGCCCGTAAAGTCCTCGCCACCTTGCACGGTGAAGGGGCATAACCGCTGGTCAGCAGCGGCTGTTGATTTTTTTCCGGCAGCCTTCGACAGAGGGCAAAGCTGGGCTATAACTAATCTGCTTTTCGCAAGTCATGAGGTAGAACATGAGCGACGATGATCTGGAAAACGACGACCTCGAAGTAGGCGACGACGACGAAACCGAAGAAGGTCTGGAAGCAGCGGCGGAAGACGTCGCTGAAGACGACGGCGGTGATGCCCCCGTTCCGACCGCCAAAGGCAAAGCCAAGGCAGCGGTATCGGTCGATGAGCTGCCGAGTGTCGAAGCCAAGAACAAGGAACGTGACGCCCTGGCCAAGGCCATGGAGGAGTTCCTGGCTCGTGGTGGCAAGGTGCAGGAAGTGGAGGCCAATGTGGTCGCCGATCCTCCCAAGAAGCCAGACAACAAGTACGGCAGCCGGCCTATCTGAGCCTGCTACGCGCTTGCTGAAAAAGCCCGCCGTCGCTGCGGGCTTTTTCATGCCTGAAATAAAACTCTGGGCTCAACGAGACCCAATGTGGGAGCGGGCTTGCCCGCGAATGCGGTTTGTCAGTCGACACCTTAATTGACTGACACGACGCCTTCGCGGGCAAGCCCGCTCCCACAGGTTGCTATGTCAGGCTGAGGTCGCATTCCACCGCGCCAACAACGCTGGCAACTCGGTTAGGCTGCGAATCTCGGCATCCGGCAAACGCTCGGTTTCCCAGACCTTGCCCGCCGGGTTGAACCAGATCGCCCGCAACCCTGCCTGTTGCGCACCGGCGATGTCATCCCCTGGATGATCACCGATATGCACCGCCGTCTCTGCGGTTGCACCACCGCGCTGCAGCGCTTCATGGAACAGGCGCGCATCGGGTTTGGCGACGCCGATGTCTTCGGCACACAACGCAAACTTGAAGTAGTCCGCCAGCCCCAACCGGCGCACGTCGGCGTTGCCGTTGGTGACCACGCCAAGGGTGTAATGGTTGGCCAGTGCCTGGAGGGTGGGTTGCACCTCCGGGAAGATTTCCAGCTGATGCCGTGCATGCAAAAACACTTCGAAGCTCTGATCGGCCAGGTCCGACGCTTCAGCGTGAGCGTATCCGGCTTCTTCCAATGCGTGAAACAACACGCGCCGGCGCAGGGCGCTGATACGGTGCTTGAGGTTTGGCTCGATGCTCAGGATGCGTTCGCGAATGGCCCACAAATGCTCCACCGGTATCGCTCCAAGGTTGGGCGCATGTTCAGTCAGCCATTCGCGCAATACGGCTTCGGCGCTGACGATCACCGGGGCGGTGTCCCACAGGGTGTCATCGAGGTCGAAAGTGATCAGTTGGAGAGTCATGAATCGTCGCCTTTAATGCGTTTGGCCCGTGGGTGGGCGCTGTCGTAGACGGTTGCCAGGTGCTGGAAATCCAGATGGGTGTAGATCTGGGTGGTCTTGATATCCGAGTGGCCGAGCAGTTCCTGCACCGCCCGCAGGTCCTGGGAGGACTCCAGCAGGTGGCTGGCGAAGGAGTGTCGCAACATGTGTGGGTGCAGGTTTTGCCCCAGTTCGCGTTCGCCCGCCGCCTTGACCCGCAACTGGATCGCCCGCGGCCCCAGGCGCCGGCCTTGCTGGCTGACAAACACCGCATCGTCTGCCGGATTGGCCAAGGCTCGCAGTGGCAGCCACTGTTCCAGCGCCTCGCGAGCTTTTTTGCCCACAGGCAGCAGACGGGTCTTGCTGCCCTTGCCGTGCACCTGGACCATGCCGTCCGCCAAATCCAGCTGATCGAGATTGAGCCCGGTCAGCTCCGACAAGCGCAGTCCGGAGGAGTAGAACAGCTCAAGGATCGCCTGATCCCGGCGCGCCAGGAAGTCGTCTTCCACGCCGCCTTCCAGCAGTTGCAGCGCACGATCAGTATCGAGGGTCTTCGGCAAGCGGCGCTCGCCCTTGGGCGGTGCGAGGCCATTGGCCGGATCGTGGTCGCAGAGACCTTCGCGGTTCAGGTAGTGATAAAGCCCGCGTACTGCCGACAGAAGACGCGCCAGGCTGCGCGACGATTGGCCTTGTGAATGCAGGCGGGCGACCAGGCTACGCAGGCGCTGGATGTCCAGGGCCGCCCAACTGGCGATGTTCTGTTTGACGCACCAGTCCAGCACTTTGTCGAGGTCGCGGCGATAGGCCAATAGCGTGTGCGGCGACACCTGCCGCTCACTGCGCAGGTGTTCGCAGTAAGCGTCCAGTTGCCGTTCCATTTTCAGCGTACCGAGCGCAGGGAGCTGTTGAACCGTGGCAGCACGCGGCCCATGACTTCGGCGATGTAGCTCAGGAACAGCGTGCCCACCGAGCTCTTGTAGTGCTGCGGATCACGGCTGGCGATGGCCAGTATGCCGTGGATGCCTTGATGGCTGATGGCAACGACGGCGGTGGAGCCAATCTGCTTGCGCTGTTCTTCGCCGAACAGAAAGTCCAGTTCATGCTCGCGCAGGGTGCCGCTGACGCTCTTTTCTTCCTGCAGCAAACCACCGATGGCCACTTGTGCCTCGGCGTGGGTCACCCAGCGGCCCACCGGCATGGCGTTGTCGCCCAGCAGGATGAGGCTGACGAAGGGGACCTGGAAGTCCTGGCGCAGGCTGTCTTCGACGCAGATCACCACGTCTTCGAGGCTCGTCGCGTCGAGCAGGGCGAGAATCAGGCGGCGGGTCTTGTCGAACAGGCGGTCATTGTCGCGGGCCACATCCATCAGGTGCGAGAGGCGATGACGCAGTTCTATGTTGCGGTCGCGCAGGATGGTCATCTGCCGCTCCACCAGCGAAACGGTATCACCGCGCCGGTGGGGGATGCGCAAGGATGCAAGCAGGTCTTCGTGCTCGACGAAGAAGTCCGGATGAGCCTCCAGGTACGCGGCAATGGCCGCCGCCTCCAGGCTTTCGGACGGTGATTCGTCGGGCTGTCGGGCGGGTACCTGAGGCTTATCGGTCATGGTTGTGGCTCACTCAAAGACGCACTTGTCCTTCATAAACGCGCACTGCCGGGCCGGTCATCATGACCGGTTGGCCAGGGCCTGCCCATTCAATGGACAAGCGCCCGCCAGGCAGGTCGATCAGTAGTGGCGAATCCATCCACCCCTGGCTGATCGCAGCGACTGCGGCGGCGCACGCGCCGGTACCGCAGGCCTGGGTTTCACCAGCCCCGCGCTCCCAGACGCGCAACTGCGCGCGGCTCCGGTCGATAACCTGGAGAAAACCGACATTGACCCGTGCCGGAAAGCGCGGGTGATGCTCGATTTTCGGCCCCAGTTCATGCACCGGTGCGTTGTTGATATCGCTGACCCGCACCACGGCATGGGGGTTGCCCATGGACACGGCGGCCAATTCGACGGGCGTGCCATCGACGTCGACCTGATAGTTCAGGGCCTGTTCTTGCGCCTGGAACGGAATGTCGGCCGGCACCAGGCGTGGAGCGCCCATGTTGACACTGATCTGGCCATCGCTGCGAACATCGAGCTCGATAATGCCGCTTTTGGTTTCGACACGGATCTGCCGTTTTGCGGTCAGGCGCTTATCGAGCACAAAACGGGCGAAACAGCGTGCACCGTTGCCACACTGTTCCACTTCGGAGCCGTCGGAGTTGAAGATCCGATAGCGGAAGTCAACGTCCGGGTTGCTCGGAGCTTCGACGATCAGCAGTTGGTCGAAACCGATGCCGGTATGCCGGTCGCCCCATTGCTTGGCATGCTTGGGCAGTATATGCGCGTGCTGGCTGACCAGGTCGAGGACCATGAAGTCATTGCCCAGGCCGTGCATCTTGGTAAAACGCAGCAGCATGGTTTTACTCCGGCAGCAGGCTTTCGCCAGCGAACAACTCGGCTACCGTCTCACGGCGACGCACTTCAAATGCCTGATCACCGTCCACCAACACTTCGGCGGCGCGGCCGCGGGTGTTGTAGTTGGAACTCATGACAAACCCATAGGCGCCAGCCGAATGCACGGCCAGCAGGTCACCTTCTTCCAGGGCAAGCTCACGCTCCTTGGCCAGGAAATCGCCGGTCTCGCAGATCGGGCCGACGATGTCGTAGGGACGCGCAGCGGTATTGCGCGGGCGCACGGCGGTGACGTCCATCCAAGCCTGGTAAAGCGCCGGGCGGATCAGGTCGTTCATGGCTGCGTCGACAATGGCGAAATCCTTGTGCTCGGTGTGCTTGAGGTACTCGACCTGGGTCAGCAGCACGCCGGCATTGGCGACGATGAAGCGGCCCGGTTCGAAGACCAGCGGCAGGTCGCGACCGTCGAGACGTTCACGCACGGCCTTGATGTAGTCGCCAGCCAATGGCGGCTCTTCATCGCGATAACGCACACCCAGGCCACCACCGAGGTCGATGTGACGCAGGTAGATGCCGCAGTCACCGAGGCGGTCGACCAGGCCCAACAGGCGATCGAGGGCATCGATGAACGGTGGCAGGGTGGTCAGTTGCGAGCCGATATGGCAATCGACGCCTATCACTTCCAGGTTAGGCAGTTGGGCGGCCCGCACGTAGACGTCTTCGGCGTCGGCGATGGCGATGCCGAACTTGTTCTCTTTGAGACCGGTGGAAATGTACGGGTGGGTACCGGCATCGACGTCCGGGTTGACGCGCAGGGAGATCGGCGCACGAACACCGAGCTCGGCGGCCACCACTTGCAGGCGTTCCAGCTCGTCGGTGGATTCGACGTTGAAGCAATGCACGCCGACTTCCAGCGCACGACGCATGTCGTCGCGGGTCTTGCCGACGCCGGAGAACACGATCTTGTCGGCGCTGCCGCCAGCGGCCAGCACACGTTCCAGCTCGCCACGGGAAACGATGTCGAAACCGGCGCCAAGACGCGCCAGGACATTCAGCACACCCAGGTTGGAGTTGGCCTTGACCGCAAAGCAAACCAGGTGAGGCATACCGACCAGGGCATCGGCATAAGCCAGGTATTGGGCTTCGATGTGCGCACGCGAGTAAACGTAGGTCGGTGTACCAAAGCGTTCGGCAATAGCAGACAGTGCAACACCTTCCGCGAACAGTTCACCGTCACGGTAGTTAAAAGCGTCCATGATGTTCCCTTATTGGTAGACGTCGTGCTTGTGCGACTTGGAGGGCTGCTTTTGCGAGGACTTGGCTTGCTCTGCAGGGTCCTGATCTTCATCGGGAAGGTACAGCGGGCCTTTTTGACCGCAGGCCGACACAAGGCAGGCAACCGCGAGGAGCGCAGCAAGGGAAGAGATCAGGCGCTTCATGGCGAAATCCTTGAAAATGCATTAATTGCGCCGGAGTATACCGGCCACCCGGCAGCTTGCCTATGCGACGGGGCTCCCGTCCGGCGGGCCTTGCAAGATGCCAGTCGGTATCATGGAGTCCCTGTGGGAGCGAGCCTGCTCGCGAAAACGGTGGGTCCGGCAGCTATGATGTTGCATGTGCCGACCTCTTCGCGAGCAGGCTCGCTCCCACAATTAGTAATCCTTTGCATTCGGCAAGCAGCGTCCGTATCTTGCGGCGCTTGAGCCTGATCAGACATTTTTTGAGGTTGCCGCAATGAGTTTGTCCGAAGCCCGTTTCCACGATCTGGTCGATGCCACCCAGGAAAAACTGGAAGACATCTTTGACGAAAGCGACCTGGATATCGATCTGGAGAGTTCGGCCGGTGTACTGACCGTCAAATTTGAAAACGGAACCGCACTGATTTTCAGTCGCCAGGAGCCCCTGCGCCAGCTGTGGCTGGCAGCTGTGTCCGGCGGCTTCCACTTCGACTACGACGAAGAAAGCGAACGCTGGATGTGCGACAAGAGCGAAGAGCAGTTGGGCGAGATGCTTGAACGTATCGTCAAGCAGCAGGCTGACGTCGAGCTCGATTTCGAAGGCCTGTAATCTCGTGACCCAGTCCGCGCCTGCTCGCCCTCCCAAGCCGCTTTACAGCAACGTCAGCCCGGCGGTGCCTTCCCCGTGCAGCGGCGTGTGTCGGCTGGACGAGCAGAAGGTCTGTCTCGGGTGTTTCCGTCATGTGGAAGACATACGCGAATGGCGCTCGGCGGATGACGAACGCCGCCGGGTGATCTGCGCCCAGGCCTCGCAACGCAAAACCACCGACACTCCCCGGTAGGGACACACAGCCGTACGCCGGTGGCGGCTTGTATATTTTTTGAGCTGTGATAGTGTCCAGAAACGCCTCAACCCATCGAGGCTTGTGAAAACCCCGCCTTTTTCTGGCGGGGTTTTGCTTTTTTCGTGCAGAAGAAAGGAGTCTGCCCTGATCATGACCGCACCTTCCATCACCCTTACCCGTCTAGACGTTCAGCGTCTGGAGCGTCTGATCGACAGCCTGGATGAATCGCTGCCGGGCGTTATCGCGCTGCAAACCGAACTGGATCGCGCCGATACAGTGGTCGGCCACGATGAAGTGCCCGCCGATGTCGTGACCATGAATTCCCGCGTGCATTGCCGTGAAGAAGGCAGTGGCAAGGACTACCACCTGACGCTTGTGTATCCGAAGGATGCCAACGCCGATGAGGGCAAGATTTCCATTCTGGCGCCAGTCGGCAGCGCGTTGCTGGGCCTGAAAGTCGGCCAGCACATCGACTGGCCAGCACCGGGCGGCAAGACGTTGAAACTGACCCTGCTTGAAGTCGAATCGCAGCCAGCCAATGGCGGCTCCTTCCCCGAGTGACGCCCTTTCAGACCTGCCCGAGCGCCTCGTTCAATGCGCGCTCCAGGTCGGCCTTGTAGCGCAGATACAGATTGCTTGACCCCTGACCATCACCGAGCAGGCCTGACAGGTCCAGATCGGTGATGTAGCAGCGGTAGCGTTCGGTCTCGTGGCGCTGCTCGACGATTTCCCGGGCGACCACGCTGAACAGCTGGTCGCCATGTTCCAGCTCGCTAAACTCCCGCTGATTGCAATACAACGTGACCTGCAACTTGCCCGGAGCGGCTTTGCCGACGATCGCCTGTACGTCATAGAAGGGTTTGTTGACCGGGGTTTGCGGTGCCGACCGCGCATCCACCCGCCGCGCCCGGCCAGTACCCGAAGGCAGCAGTTGGTAATACCGGGTGTCCAGGTTCGCAGGCTGAGCCGTGTCCATTGGCAACGCGGCGTCGCGCCGGTACTGGATCGATTGCAGGAAACGCTGCAGCGGCGCCAGCAGGCTTTGCTCGTCATGCCACGGCAGGCGTTGCTGCCACAAGGCATTGAATTCATCGAGCACGTACAGGTCAGCCTGCGCTTCATTGACCCGGTAGAACACCTGGATGCAGCCGGGCCGACCCATCGGCAGCAGCAAGGACAGGTCGTGGTCGTCCAATGCCATCGGGTCCAGGTGCAGCGGGCTGTAGCTCGCCCGGTCTTCGCCGAGACAGTCCAGCAGTCCCGGCAGCGTGGCCTGCGTGATGTGATTGACCTGGCCGGGTATCAGCTCAAGTACGTGGTAATGCTGCTGGACCTGGATCAGATAGCGGTGATTGAGATTGCTCAGCAGCAGGTTCTGCGCGGTTTCGAGAATGTCTTCGACGCGCTGGGCAATGAATTGCGCACGGTTGTGACAGAAACAACGGACTCTCAACCTGGGTTGGCGTGGCCCACCAGGCAGAGCGTTGAGATAGTCGCGTAGGCAATCAAGCAGGGCGTGGGGACCGTCGTAGCGGCTGACCAGCACCTCGTTCCAGCTGTTGAGCGTGACCTGGTCCAGGGTCAGCACCAGGTTTTCCTTTACGCCTGCGTAGCTCAAGGAGTCGGTGCGCTCGGTGGTCATCAGGATGTTCAGTTCGCGGTGGTGCTTGAGTGGATCGATGCCAACGTTTACCAGAATAAGCACTTCGCTGGGCGCGCTGGCACGCAGCAGGGCTTTTTCGGCGACGGCCGGCAGTGGCAGGGGAATGCTTTGTTGCAGGCTGCCAAGCAGGTTGAACAGCTCGAATTCGCTGAGGTCGCTGCTGCCCGGGTGCAAGGCCAGGCGGGTGCTGCTGTCGATCACGCCGTTGCGGTGGCACCAGGCGAGTAGCTCGATTAAATGGCGACTGCGTTTGATCGGGGCGAAATGTTCCCACTCAAGGGCGGTGAGGCTGCCGTTGTACAAGCCCCACTGGCTTTGGTCCGGTTCTTTCCTGCTCGGCGCGTACACCAGCGTCAGGGTATCTTCGGCCAGGTCCGGGGCGATTCCGGGGTTGATGAACTCGACCTTGTTCGCCTTGCGTTCAAACGCTGCGTACAGTCGCCTGCCCAGTACGCTGAGGTCGCGCTTGTTGATCGGGCTGATGGTTTGTTCATGGCGGGCAAACTGGGTCAGGAAGCGATAGCTGAAATTCAGTTCGTTGACCAGGGCCCGGCGCTCCGAGATGACCTGGCGGACTTTCCACTGGCTGCGGCTATCCAGCAGGGCCAACTGGCGCTGATCCCATTGCCATTCGTGGGCCAGGCGCTCAAGTAATGAGCGTTGCCAGCCCTGGGTGCGCCCACCGGTGCCGGTGAGTTTGCGGTTGACCTTCAGGTACAGCGCCCGGCGCACCAACTCCAGCCGCTCCGGTTCGTTGCGGGCGATGAGGTACTGCGCGATGCGCCGATAGACCACGACGTACGGGTCCAGCTCATCGAGGTCGAGCCGATTGGCGAACACCTCCTGTTTGAAACGCAGGCTCAGGCATTGGACTCTGGGGTGTTCGCTGGCGTACACCTCGATCAGCAGGAGTTTGAGCACCGACTTGTACGGCGACTCGATGCCCTTGAACAGCTGCCAGAGCCCGGCACCAATGAACTCGCCGGGCGGAATGCGGGCCAGATGGCCCAGGTCCAGGGTTTCATCGGCGCGAATGAAGCGCTTGGACGTCAGGGTATGGGTGTACTGGGCATAGTTGGCTTCCTCATACACCGGCACCAGCCACCAGATCGGCGTGCGCCCCGCCAGCCAGATCGCAGTGCGATAGAACTCGTCCAGCAGCAGATAATGCTGGGTGGTACCGCAGTCTTCCGAACTCAACTGGCCGTCGCGCTCGCCTTTTACGAAACGGACCGGATCGATCAGGAAAAAGTGCGCTTCGGCGCCCTGGGTCGCAGCCCAGGCTTCGAGCAGATGGCATTTGCGGCGCAACTCGGTCAGTTCGTTTTCGCTCAGGTCCGGACTGTGGCAGACCCACACATCCATATCGCTCTGTTCGGCCTGGGCCAGGGTGCCGAGGCTACCCATCAGGAACAGGCCGTGAATCGGCCGTGGTGGATTGCTGCCGTGGCGCGGCTTATAGGAAAAGGAGCGGGTCAGGCGCTGGGCTTCGGCGAGGACGTTGGCATCCGGCTCGAAATTCGACAGCCCGGCCGGCGTGCCGCCCGAAACGTAACCCGGCAGCAATGGGTGATTGACATGGAAGAACAGCGGAAGGAGGTTCAATACCCCTTGCTGGCGCGTCGACAACCCTTCCATGGCACGGGCCATGCGCCCCTCGTTGAGCTTGAGGAAGCGTGCGCGCAGTTGGCTGAGCACCTTGCGGTCAATTCCCTGGTCCAGATCGGGGCGGATTTCATGGGTGCGGGTCATGTCAGCTCAAACCGGCTCGCAGGGCTCGGACGTGGAGGCTCTCGGGATGAGGGGCAGTTTAGCGCCTGGGCCCCGGGACTTTTAAGCTGATTTTTTATTTCTGGCGTCAGATTTGTATCGTGTTACGAAAGCGGGCTACAAAGTGCGCCCGCGGAAATCCTTGAGCAGGAGTTTCCGTGGGCGGTGCAGGGGAATTCAGGCTGTTTCTTCGGCTCTCAGAATGGTGAGCACGGTTTGCACGTTTTGCGCGGCATCACGACCCAGGCTGGTCAGGTAACCGCCATCAGGCTGGTCGATCAGTTCTTTTTCATGCAGGCGTTTGGCAGCGGCAATGTGTTTCGGGGCAGCGGTTTGATGAATTTTCAAACCTTCCTGGGAACTGTCCAGGTTGAAGAGTGCGAGGACTTCCAGTTCGGCAACCAACTCAGGGGTAAGCGACATAAGGACTCCAGACTTTCTAGGAATTTGGCGACAGCGTCCCTAAGGTGATCCCACTTGTGCGGCATGTCCAGTGTTCGTGACAGGGTTATTTCTTTTCCGGCGGCAACTCGGGCAGAGCCCGCAGCGCGGCTTCGTACCATTCGGTATTGAACGCGCGGTCTTCGTCGAGCATCGTGTCGATTTCTATGGCCAAAACGTGAGCCATCAGATTGAGGATGTCTTCGCGCTCGTAGCCCACCAGCGTCAGCTTGTTGAAGGTCGCTTTGGCAGCCGGCGGATTGTCGCTTTCGATCTGGTTCTCGATGGCTTCGGTCAGCGTGGTTTCGGCGAATTCTTCTTCGTCGTTATCGATATCGGTTGGCTCGGTCATGGCAGGCTCCTCTGGGAAAGTTCATCAGTTTAACTGCATTCAGCCGCGTGATGCTGCTGGAAAGAAAGCCCGGAGCATTCTATAAACAGGCACTGCCCACCCCCGCACAGCCTGGAGGCTATGTGATGCTCAAGCTTTATGGTTTTTCCGTCAGCAACTACTACAACATGGTCAAGCTGGCGCTGCTGGAGAAAGGATTGCCGTTCGAAGAAGTGCCGTTTTACGCGGGCACCAGCCCTGAGGCGTTGGCCATCAGCCCGCGCGGAAAAGTTCCGGTACTGCAGGCAGAGCAGGGATTCATCAATGAAACCAGTGTGATTCTCGAATACATCGAGCAAAGCCAGGGTGGCAAGTCATTGCTGCCAAGCGACCCCTTTGAGCGGGCGCAGGTGCTGGCGCTGGCCAAGGAGATCGAGCTGTATATCGAGCTACCGGCGCGTGCCTCTTATCCCGAAGCGTTTTTTGGCATGACGCTACCGGATGCGATCAAGGAAAAAACCAAGGCCGAACTATTGCAGGGTATTGCGGCGCTAGGCCGGCACGGAAAATTCAGCCCCTACGTGGCAGGCGAAAACCTGAGCGTGGCGGATCTTTATTTCCTGTACAGCGTGCCGCTGGCGTGCGGAGTAGCGAAGAAGCTGTTCGATATTGATCTGTTGGCTGAGCTGCCGGCAGCCAAGGCGCTGCTGGAGCGTCTGGGCGATAACCCGAATGTTCAGCGAATTGCGGCGGACAAGGAGGCGGCGATGCCAGCGTTCATGGCGATGATCGCGTCCAAGAAGTAGATTGTAGTGTTCTGAACTCAGTCATCGCGAGCAGGCTCGCTCCCACAGAATTTGATGTGTGAACACCATTCAATGTGGGAGCGAGCCTGCTCGCGAAGCTTTTAGCTTTTAGCGGCTGGCGAGCAGTGCCTGACCGCGTGCTACGGCGGCCTTGACCTGTGCTGGCGCTGTCCCGCCGATATGGTTACGGGCGTTGACCGAACCTTCCAGGGTCAGCACGGCAAACACGTCCTGATCGATCTGGTCGCTGAACTTGCGCAGTTCTTCCAGGCTCATTTCCGCCAGGTCCTTGCCGTTTTCCACGCCGTATTTCACGGCATGGCCAACGATTTCATGGCAGTCGCGGAAAGGCAGGCCGCGGCGTACCAGGTAGTCGGCCAAGTCGGTGGCAGTGGAGAAGCCGCGCAGGGCTGCTTCGCGCATCATCGCGTGCTTTGGCTTGATCGCCGGGATCATGTCGGCAAAGGCACGCAACGAGTCGCGCAGGGTGTCAGCGGCGTCGAACAGCGGTTCCTTGTCTTCCTGGTTATCCTTGTTGTAGGCCAGGGGCTGGCCTTTCATCAAGGTCAGCAGGCCCATCAGCGCGCCGAATACACGACCGCTCTTGCCACGTACCAGCTCCGGCACGTCAGGGTTTTTCTTTTGCGGCATGATCGAGCTGCCGGTGCAGAAACGGTCCGGCAGATCGATGAACTGGAACTGCGCGCTGGTCCATAGCACCAGCTCTTCGGAGAAGCGCGACAAGTGCATCATCGCGATGCTGGCCGCTGAGCAGAACTCGATGGCGAAGTCGCGATCGGACACGTTGTCCAGCGAGTTGCCGCCCACGGCGTCGAAGCCCAGAAGTTGGGCGGTGTATTCGCGGTCGATCGGGTAGGTAGTGCCGGCCAGCGCGGCGCTGCCCAGTGGCATGCGGTTGGTGCGCTTGCGGCAGTCGACCAGGCGCTCGTAGTCGCGGCTGAGCATTTCGAACCAGGCCAGCATGTGGTGCCCGAAGGTCACCGGCTGAGCCGTCTGCAGGTGAGTGAAGCCAGGCATGATGCTACCCGCTTCGCGCTCGGCCTGCTCCAGCAGGCCTTTTTGCAGGCGGGTGATTTCGCCGAGGATCAGGTCGATTTCGTCACGCAGCCACAGTCGAATGTCGGTGGCGACCTGGTCGTTACGGCTGCGGCCGGTGTGCAGTTTTTTACCGGTCACGCCAATGCGGTCGGTCAGGCGTGCCTCGATGTTCATGTGCACGTCTTCGAGGTCGACGCGCCAATCGAACTGGCCGGCCTCGATTTCACCCTGGATGGTCTTCAGGCCATCGATGATGCTGTCGCGCTCGGCATCGGTCAACACACCGACCTTGGCCAGCATGGTGGCATGGGCGATCGAGCCCATGATGTCGTGGCGATACAGGCGCTGGTCGAAGGTGACGGAGGCGGTGAAGCGGGCGACGAAGGCGTCGACGGGTTCACTGAAGCGGCCGCCCCAGGACTGATTGGTCTTGTCAGTGCTCATGAATTCGCTCGTATCGGCTGTAGAAAGATGGCGTTGAAAGCTGCCGCGGATAATAACAGGGTTGCCAATCCTGTCGCTGGCACTGGTCGACTGGTTTTCATTGCCCAGGGTGTCAGAGCCTGTGTGCGAACAATTTGCACAACGATATTTTTCAATTGAGCAATAACGTTCCGGCAACCGTCTACAGTTGGACAGTAGGATGAGCGCACTTCTCGGTGCGCAAGAGGACTATAAGAAGAGGGGGTGTTCATATTGCGTATCAGCAAACCCTGTGGCGATGTGTCGCCAAAGCGGGCCTGGGCCGCTAATCGCCCGGCAGATAAAAATTTAGCTGCCCGACCAGCGGCACTTTTTGACGCTCGCGCTAGTCTTAGCGTGGATCGCGGTGACGGACGTCACTTCACCTGTCTACGCTATCCTTGTGCGAGACTCACGCAGGAATCCAGCGCAATATGAATGTCCTGATCGTTGATGACGACCCCCTTGCCCGCGAGCGCCTGAGCCGAATGGTTGGCGAGCTCGAGGGATACAGTGTCCTGGAGCCCAGCGCTACGAACGGCGATGAAGCGTTGGCACTGATCGACAGCCACAAGCCGGATATCGTGCTTCTTGATATCCGCATGCCAGGCCTCGATGGCCTGCAAGTGGCCGCGCGATTGTGCGAACGTGAAACCCCGCCCGCCGTGGTGTTTTGCACGGGGCCCGATGAATTTGCCGTGGAAGCCTTACAGGCCAGCGCCGTAGGCTATCTGGTGAAACCTGTGCGAACTGAACAATTACATGACTCGTTGAAAAAAGCCGAACGGCCCAATCGTGGCCAACTCGCCGCCCTGACTCGCCCTGCCGCCGAAAGTGGCAACGGCCCGCGCAGCCATATCAGTGCTCGTACCCGCAAGGGGATCGAACTGATCCCGCTGGACCAGGTGGTCTATTTTATTGCCGACCACAAGTACGTGACCTTGCGTCACGAAAGCGGTGAGGTGCTGTTGGATGAGCCGCTCAAAGCCCTTGAAGATGAGTTCGGTGACCGTTTCGTGCGTATTCACCGCAACGCACTGGTCGCTCGCGAGCGCATCGAACGGTTGCAACGAACACCGCTGGGGCATTTCCAGCTGTTTCTAAAGGGCCTGAACGGCGATGCATTGATCGTCAGCCGACGCCACGTGGCCGGCGTGCGGAAAATGATGCAACAGCTTTGATTCGCTGGTTGCTGGCGGACTTCACACCCGATTGCCGGATATCCGGGGCCAGGGAGGCCGAGTAGTTTCTGATACAAGTCAAAGTGGATTTGGCTGAGCTGTTATTATCCGCCGTATCTATTCAGTACGGATTGATCCATGTCCTCTCGCCAGATCCGCATCGCCACCCGCAAAAGCGCTCTTGCCCTGTGGCAGGCCGAATATGTCAAAGCCCGTCTGGAACAGGCCCATCCGGGTCTGCTCGTGACCTTGGTACCCATGGTCAGTCGCGGCGACAAGCTGCTTGACTCACCCCTGTCGAAAATCGGCGGCAAGGGCCTGTTCGTCAAGGAACTGGAAACCGCGCTGTTGGAAAACGAAGCCGACATCGCCGTGCATTCCATGAAAGACGTGCCGATGGACTTCCCCGAAGGTCTCGGCCTGTTCTGTATTTGCGAGCGCGAAGACCCTCGCGATGCATTCGTGTCCAACACTTACGCCAGCCTCGATGCATTGCCTGCGGGCAGCATCGTTGGCACGTCGAGCCTGCGCCGCCAGGCCCAGTTGCTGAGCCGTCGTCCGGATTTGGAGATCCGCTTCCTGCGCGGCAACGTCAACACGCGCCTGGCCAAGCTCGACGCTGGCGAATACGACGCCATCATCCTTGCGTCCGCCGGCTTGATCCGGTTGGGCTTTGAAGATCGCATCACCTCGGCCATCAGTGTCGACGACAGCCTGCCGGCCGGTGGTCAGGGCGCAGTGGGCATCGAATGTCGCACCGCCGACAGCGAAATCCACGCACTGCTCGCACCGCTGCATCACCAGGACACCGCGACTCGCGTGAGCGCCGAACGTGCCCTCAATAAACACCTCAATGGCGGCTGCCAGGTGCCGATCGCCTGCTACGCCGTGCTTGAGGGTGAACAGGTCTGGTTGCGTGGCCTGGTGGGAGATCCGAGTGGCGGCCTGCTGCTCAGTGCCCAGGCCCGAGCGCCGCGTGGTGACGCCGAGGCGTTGGGGGTGCAAGTGGCCGAAGACCTTTTGAGCCAGGGCGCCGCCGAAATTCTGAAAGCGGTCTATGGCGAGGCAGGCCACGAGTGACGGGCTGGCGCCTGCTGCTGACGCGTCCGGCGGATGAGTCGGCGGCGTTGGCCAGTCTTTTGGCCGACCAGGGGATTTTCAGCAGTAGCTTGCCGCTTTTAGACATAGTGCCGATCCCTGTCTCTGACACAATCTGCGAAGTGATCCGCGAGCTCGATCGCTACAGTGCGGTGATTGTGGTCAGCAAGCCCGCTGCGCGAATCGGCGTCGAACTGCTCGAGCAATTTTGCTCTCAAGCACCGCGTGTGAAGTGGTTTAGCGTCGGCTGCGCGACGGCACGGATTCTTCAGGATCACGGCATGGACGTGAGCTTTCCGGAGGAGGGCGACGACAGCGAAGCCTTGCTCGAGCTTGCGAGTTTGCGCGAGGCTCTCGCCGGGCCTGATCCGCGTGTGCTGATTTTGCGCGGGGAGGGCGGGCGTGAACTGCTGGCTGAGCGTTTGCGCGAGGCAGGTGCTAGTGTCGAGTATCTGGAGTTGTACCGCCGCGAGCTGCCGCAATACCCCTCGGCAGCCTTGGAGCAGCGGATCGAAACGGAACGCCTGAATGCACTGGTGGTCAGCAGTGGACAAGGTTTTGAGCACCTGCATCAATTGGCTGGCGATGCCTGGCCGCAGTTGTCGCGGTTGCCGTTGTTTGTACCAAGCCCCAGGGTCGCCGAGCTGGCACGTGCCGCCGGAGCCCAAACAGTTGTGGATTGTCGTGGCGCCAGCGCCACGGCATTGCTGACGGCGTTGCGGGAGTATCCCGAACCCGTTCTCTAATGCAAAGGATGGATACGTGAGCGAAACAGCCTTGCCAAAAGATGACGTCCGGCCAGTGCTTGAAGCGCCGGTTGATGAAATGCAGCCGCCACCTGCTGCGGTGCAGCGCCGCGGCAATGGGCTGGCCATCGTCGCGCTGCTGCTGGGCGCCGCCGGTGTCGCGGTGGGTGGTTGGGGGGTCTGGCAGGTGCGTCACCTGCAAGCGATCAACCAACAGCAGTTGGGTCAGGTGCAGGCGTTGAGTGACGAGGCGCAGAGCCTGAAACTCAATGATCAACGCCTAAGCGCGCGTCTGGAGCAACTGCCCGGCGCCGATGTGCTGGAAGAGCGCAGTCGGCTGGTGATTCAGCTTCAGGGTGATCAGCAGCGACTCAATCAACGCCTGGAAACCGTCCTCGGCGCCAGCCGCAAGGATTGGCGACTGGCAGAGGCCGAGCACTTGCTGCGTCTGGCCAGCCTGCGTCTTTCGGCCCTGCAGGACATCAGCAGCGCCCAAGCCCTGGTGCAAGGCGCCGATGAAATTCTCCGTGAACAGAATGACCCTGGCTCCTTTGCCGCTCGCGAGCAAGTGGCCAAGACCCTGGTGGCCCTGCGCAGCACCGAACAGCCGGATCGCACCGGTTTGTTCCTGCGACTGGGGGCGTTGCGCGACCAGGTGATCAACCTGACCGAGCTCGCGCCCGAGTACAAGGATCGCGGCGAATCCTTGCTGGGACTGACCGCCGATGGCGACGGCGCCAGCCGCTGGGCGCAATGGTGGGATCAGATCTCGCGCTACATCCGTATCGATTTCAACGCCGACAAGAATGTTCGTCCTTTGCTGGCCGGGCAGAGCCTGAGTCAGGTTCGCCTCGCCCTGAGCCTGGCGCTGGAGCAGGCGCAATGGGCTGCGCTCAACGGTCAGGCAGCGGTGTATTCGCAAGCCTTGGCAGAGGCGCGGGATGTGCTCAAGGGCAACTTCAACCCGGACAATCCCCAGAGCAAAGTGATGCTCGAACAGGTAGCGGAACTGAGCAAGCAGCCGGTCTCCGTGGTCACCCCGGACCTGACTGGCACCCTGAGTGCGGTCCAGGGCTATCTGGAGCGGCGTAACGTCAACGCCGAGGACTCGATCAAGCCGCTGGCCAAACCTGCCGCGAATACCGCGCAGGAGGCCACCCCATGAAACGCCTCTATGTGATCGTGTTCCTGGCCATTGCGGCTGCGGCTGCGCTGGGCTTGGCCATCGCCGAGCATTCAGGCTACGTCCTGATCGCCTACAAGAGCTTTCGCTACGAATCGAGCCTGTGGGCAACCCTGGCCTTGATCGCCGTTCTCTGGCTGGTCTTCTGGGGCATCAAGGCGTTGATCGAACTGGTGACGACCTCCGGTGGCGTGGTCAACCCGTGGTCACGGCGCAATCGCAGTCGCCGGATCCAGGTGGCGATAGAGCATGGGCAACTGGACCTGGCCGAAGGTCGCTGGGCCAGCGCGCAGCGTCATTTGCATCGGGCCGCAGAAGCCGAGCGCCAGCCGCTGCTTTACTACCTCGGGGCTGCACGGGCCGCGAACGAACAAGGTCGATACGAAGAAAGTGACAACCTGCTGGAGCGTGCTCTGGAGCGTCAGCCCCAGGCCGAGTTGGCGATTGCCTTGAATCACGCGCAGTTGCAGACCGATCGTGGTGATACCGAGGGCGCCCTGGTGACCCTGCAGGCCATGCACGAGCGTCATCCGCATAACGCACAGACGCTGCGTCAGTTGCAGCGCCTGCATCAGCAGCGAGGTGATTGGTCGGCAGTGATTCGCTTGCTGCCTGAGCTGCGCAAGGACAAAGTCCTGCCAGCGGCTGAACTGGCCGAACTGGAGCGTCGAGCCTGGGGTGAGAACCTGTCCCTGGCGGCGCATAAGGACGTGGAAGGGGCGCTCGGTTTACAGGCGCTCGATCGCGCGTGGCAACAGCTGACCTCGGCTCAGCGCCAAGAGCCGCAATTGGTGCTCGCCTATGCCGAGCAGCTGCGGCAACTGGGGGCCCAGGTGCAGGCCGAAGAAGTCTTGCGCACGGCGCTGAAGCGTAACTATGACAGTCATCTGGCGCGCCTTTATGGATTGGTACGCGGCAGTGACCCGGCTCGCCAGCTGCAACTCGCCGAGGGCTGGCTCAAGGATCATCCGACAGATCCTGGCCTGTTGCTGACGCTGGGTCGCCTGTGTCTGCAAAGCAGCCTGTGGGGCAAGGCCCGGGATTATCTGGAAAGCAGTCTGCGGGTACAGCGCAATCCGGAAGCATGCGCCGAACTGGCCCGCCTGCTGGCACAGATGGGAGACACCGAACGCAGCAACCAGCTATTCCAGGAAGGCCTGGGCTTGCTCGATGAGCGCTTGCTGGCGGCACCGTTGCCGGTGTTGGCTCGCGTTTGACCACTGAGTGAAGGATCGCTCGAATGGGCGATCCGCTGCTCCAGAGTCTGTCGGAATTCTCCCTTCACAATCCCGCTTCAGCAAAGTCCTACAGACCATTGCATCTTATCCTCCGATGCCTGTCGGGATTTCCTAACGTATTTGCTGAAGTGTCTGCATCTGCCCGCCTTGTAAGGGTTGCGCAGTTTCCACTACCGTAGCTGTCGGACTCTTATTGTTACGGAAACGCCATGTCGTTGGCCTGCCCCCGCTCCCTGTTTTTCACTGTGTTCATCGCAGGCGCCCTGGCCTTGGGCGTTTCCTATTACCTGGAATATGCAGTCGGCCTCCAGCCATGTGGCTTGTGTCTGTTGCAGCGGGCTTGCCTGGCGCTGTTGACCGGTTTGAGCCTGATAGCTTCGGTGCACGGTCCCGGTCGCCTGGGGGCCTTTGTGTATTGGCTGCTCGGGCTGTTCTGCGGCCTGTTGGGCACATTCACGGCCTGGCGCCAGGTGTTGCTGCAAAGCGACCCAGTGCATCAACTTTCCGCCTGCTCGCCCGACCTTGCCGAGGTATTTACCAGCGCCCCGTGGTTACGGGTTGCGCAGCAGTTGTTCCAGAGTGCCGTCGACTGCCCGCGGATAGCCTGGACGTTGTTCGATTTGAGCATTCCGGAATGGAGCCTGCTGTTCTTCGTAGCGGTGATGATTCCGGGAATTTATCAGCTGATTGGCCTGGCCTTGAGCGCCAGCAGACGACCGCTCGGCGGCGAGTCGTCGCATCGGGTGCTTGCCAAAGATTAAACACTTGTATGAACTTTATCGTCTGAGTACCTTGAAGCCACCGTCGTGCGGGCATAATCTGGCCCGCACGTGTCATTGGATTTATGTTGCTCGATGACGCTCTGCCTGGTCGATCTTGATTCTCAAGTGTGTGACAGGTGTAGAGCAGCATGACCCACAAGGGAAGAGAGACCGCCATGCTCGAAAGTTGTCAGAATGCTCAGGAACGTTGGGGTGGAGTTCATCTGCTGATTGACCGCTGGTTGCTAGAGCGTAAAGAGCTGATCGATGCGTACGACAAGCTCGGAGCAAAACCTGAGGCACTGTCCGAGAACCGCAAGCCCTTGCAAGAGTTCTGCGGCGTCCTGGTCGATTACGTATCCGCCGGCCACTTCGAGATCTACGAACAATTGACGGGGGAGGCCAAGGCCTTCAACGACAAGCGTGGCCTGGAACTCGCCGAGACCATCTACCCACGCATCGACGTCATCACCGAGAAACTCCTCGCGTTCAACGACCTGTGCGATGCCGGGAAGTGTGTTGCTGATGAGTTCAAGACGCTGGGTGGCTTGCTGCATGAGCGCTTCGAACTGGAAGACTGCCTGATCGAAGTGCTGCATACCGCTCACAAGGAAGAAGATTCGGTTCAGGCCTGATCGTTCTCCCCGCAAAACATGAAAACGGTGCGCCATGGCGCACCGTTTTTCGTTTGTGCTTTCAGCTGGAGGCGTCGCGCAATTCGACTTCGAATACCAGGGGAGTGAAGGGGGCGATCAGGTCGCCGGCACCGTCGGCGCCATAAGCCTGCGATGATGGAATCACCAGGCGCCATTTGGCACCGACCGGCATGTTTTGCAGCGCGCTGCGCCAGCCGCTGATCACGCTATCGAGACTGAACCATTGCGGTTGATTGTTTTGGTCGAACACTGTGCCGTCAGGAAGTCTCCCGATGTAAAGCACCTGGACCTTTACGTTTGGTCCGGCCTTGGTGCCGTTACCCGGTGCCAACTCGGTCAGCAGGATTCCATCCGCCAATTCGCGAACGCCAGGTTTGGCTTTTTCCCTGGCGAGAAAGTTTTGCTCGTTTTCCAGCGCCAACGTGTTTTGCGGCGCAGGCGTCTGCATGCTCACCCGCGTTTCGTGCTCGCTCAGAATCTGTTCGATCTGCTCGTCCTTCAACGCCAGTGGCTTGCCTTGATAGGCCTGCTGCAATCCTTCGACCAATGCCTGAATCTGCAAGTCAGGAACCTCTTGGCGCAAGCGCTCGCCGAGACTTGCGCCCAGGCTGTAAGCGAGATCGTGAGCGTCTTTTTCCGGGTTTTTTTCGGCGGCTTGGGCCACGGAAAAAATCACGCAAAACGATAAAAACAGGTAGCGCGACATCGACACTCTCCAGCCTGGGATGCGGCCGATTATGCCAGTGCGAATGCATTCAAAGGTGAACTGCTTTTGCGCCAGCGCAGAACATTTTCAGTTCGTTGCAACGCAGCGCTTTGGATACTGTCAAGATGCCCTAGCGGCGGTAGCAGCAGAGGTCTAGTATGAGCCGCACTCACCCCAGCCAGGAGGTAAACCATGTCGGCCACCAAGAAGCCTGTAAGTACTCCGTTGCACCTGCTCCAACAACTCTCGGGCAGCCTGCTCGAGCATCTGGAAAACGCTTGTTCCGAAGCTTTGGCTGATGCTGAGAAATTGCTCGCCAAACTGGAAAAGCAGCGCGGAAAAGCGCAAGAGAAACTGCACAAATCCCGCACCAAATTGCAGGACGCAGCGGCGGCCGGAAAGGCCAAGGCACAAGCCAAGGCCAAGGGCGCGGTGAAAGAGCTCGAGGACCTGCTTGATGCACTCAAGGATCGTCAATCGGAAACTCGCGGCTACATCCTGCAACTCAAGCGCGACGCCCAGGAAAGCCTGAAACTGGCCCAGGGTGTTGGTCGCGTTCAAGAGGCTGTCGGCAAGGCGTTGTCCCTGCGTTCGGCCAAGCCAGCTGCGGCTCCTGCGAAGAAAGCTGCTGCCAAACCGGTTGCCGCAAAAGCACCGGCCAAGCCTGCCGCCAA
>NZ_APIO01000074.1:0-56621 GCF_000408945.1 Pseudomonas sp. G5(2012) | reverse complement strand
CAAGCCGGCTCCTACAGGTCTACGCGCAGTGTCTGACCACACCCACCCCGTTTGCCAGTAAACTCTCCCCCTTTAGCCGTTGTCATTTTTCCCCGCGGCCATCACCTTTTTTCCTACGGAGTTCGCCTTGCGTCTGTTCCACACCTCCGACTGGCACCTCGGGCAGAATCTGCACGGCCAGGATCGCGACTTTGAGCACGGCTGTTTTCTCGACTGGCTGCTGCGTCAGCTCAAGCTGGATCAGCCGGATGTGCTGCTGATCGCCGGCGATATCTTCGACACGGTCAACCCGCCGGTCAAAGCCCAGGAACGTCTTTACGACTTCATCGTCAGCGCCCATGAGCAGCAACCGTTGCTGACCATCGTGATGATCGCCGGCAACCACGATTCCGGTTCACGGATCGAACTGCCCGCGCCCTTGATGCGCCGTTTGCGTACTCACGCCCTGGGGCGTGTGCTGTGGCTGGATGACGGGCAACTGGACGCCGAACGCCTGTTGCTGCCACTGCCCGATGCCCGGGGTGAAATTGCCGCCTGGTGCCTGGCGCTACCGTTCCTGCGCCCAGCCGAAGTGACGGGCGCGCATTTGGGCGATGACTACCTGCGCGGCATCGGCCAGGTTCATGAATGGCTGATCGAAGCGGCCAATGCCAAGCGCCAGCCCGGTCAAGCGCTGATCGCCATCAGCCATGCGCACATGGCCGGCGGTTCGGTGTCGGAGGATTCCGAGCGCAGCCTGATCATCGGCAACGCCGAAGCCCTGCCCGCCAGCCTGTTCGGGCCGACCATCAGCTACGTCGCCCTGGGGCATTTGCACAAGCCACAGAAGGTCAATGGCGAGGCGCGCATTCGCTACAGCGGCTCGCCGATACCCCTGTCATTCTCGGAGATCGGCTACCAGCACCAGATTCTCGACATCACACTCGATGGCGAAACGCTGGTCAGCGTCGAACCGAAACTGATCCCCCGTGCCGTCAACCTGCAACGTATCGGCCCTGCGCCCCTGGCAGACATCCTGGTGCAACTGGCCGACCTGCCCATCATCGACCTGTTGGCCGACTACCAGCGCCAACCCTGGCTGGAAGTGCGAGTGCGCCTGGACGAGCCGCAACCGGATTTGCGCCATCAGGTGGAAAGCGCCCTGCAGGGCAAAGCCGTGCGCCTGGTACGCATCGCCGCCGAATACGCGGGCAACGGCAGCCGGGAAGGCTCTGATAACGGCGCCGGGTTGATTGAGCTGGACCAGCTCACGCCCCAGGAACTGTTCAGCCGCGCCTGGCAGGACAACTACGGCAGCGAGGTCGATGAGCAAACCCTCAAGGACTTTGCCGAGCTGCTGCAAGACGTGCAGATGGAGGACGAACAACCATGAAGATCCTCGCCATCCGCCTGAAGAACCTCGCCTCACTGGCCGGTCCGTTTGAAATCGACTTCACCGCCGAGCCCCTTGCCAGTGCCGGACTGTTCGCCATTACCGGCCCGACCGGCGCGGGCAAGAGCACCCTGCTCGACGCGTTGTGCCTGGCGCTTTTCGGTGCCGTGCCGCGCCTGAACAATACCGGGCGCGACGCCAAGGTGCCGGACGTCGATGGTGAAATCGGCACCGGCGACCCACGCACCCTGCTACGTCGCGGCACTGGCGAAGGCTATGCGGAAGTGGATTTCGTCGGCATCGATGGCAGGCGTTATCGCGCGCGCTGGGAAGCCAATCGCGCCCGGGAAAAGGCCGGCGGCAAGCTGCAAGTCAGTCGCCAGAGCCTGCGCGACCTCGATCAGGATCAACTGCTGGCCAGCCAGAAAGGTGAATACAAGACCCAGCTCGAGGCCGCGCTGGGGCTGAATTTCGAGCAGTTCACCCGGGCCGTGCTGTTGGCGCAGAGCGAGTTCAGTGCCTTCCTCAAGGCCGATGACAACGACCGCAGCGAATTGTTGGAAAAACTCACCGACACCGCGCTCTACACTCGCCTGGGCCGCCGAGCGTTCGACAAGACCAAGGAAGCCCGTGAAGCGCACAAACTGCTGCAGGATCAGGCCAGCGGTGTCACGCCGCTGGCGCCTGAGGCGCGCGCCGAGCTCGATGAGCGCTTCCATGCCGCGCAACAACAGCTGAAATTGCAGCAGGCGCAACTCAAGCAGCTCGAGCTGCAAGACGCCTGGCTCAAAGAACTGCGCCGTTTGCATGACGCGCAACTGGCCGCCGCCGAACAACTGCACAGTGCCAGACACACCTGGGAAAGCCTGGCTGGCGAGCGCTTGAAGCTGACACGCCTCGAACAGCTGGCCCCGCAGCGGCACCAGTTCGCCCGCAAGGCCGAGGTCGATTCGCTACTCACGCCCTTGGCAGAGCAGATTGCCCAGCATACCCGGCAACATGGCGAACTCAGCGAGCGTCAGGCGCTACTGGAACAGCAATTGGGTGCAACGCGGATCGCCCTGGGCGAGGCACAGCAACGACAAACCGAATGTGCGCCGCTGTTGCGCCAGGCTTTCGAGGAACAAAGCACCCTCGCCCGCCTGGCCAAGGACGCGACCCTGGGCGCCGAAGCCAGGCAAGCCGCCGAACAGGCCTGCACCCAGGGCCAGAACGCGATTCAAACCTTGCACGAGCAACTGGCCCGGGCGACCGAACACTTGCAACGCATGGCGGCCGAGCTGGCCCAGAGCGCTCATCTGGCGCCGTTGAGCGATGCCTGGAATGCCTACCGTGATCGCCTGCAACAGCTGATGTTGATCGGCAATCGACTGAACAAGGGCCAGGCGGAACTGGCGAACCTCGAACAAAATGCCGAACGCACCGCACAAGCCTTCGCAGCGCAGAAACAGCAACTGGAGCTGCTGTTCAAAGAGGCTGGCGCCGAGCCGGATGCCGTCGCCGAGCAGATCGGTATCCTTGGCAGCCTGTTGCAGGACAACCGCAAGCAACTGCGTGCCATCGAAGATCTGACCCGGCTGTGGGACAGCCAACAGGACCTGGACAAGCGCGGCGCCGAGTTGCAACAACGCCAGGTCGCCGCGCAACAGGAACGTGAGCGCCTGACCCAGGACGGGGTAAAGGCCAAGGCTGAACTTGCCGTCGCCGAGCAGACCCTGACGGTCACTCGCGACCTGCTGGAACGCCAGCGCCTGGCCCGCAGCGCCAGCGTCGAGGAACTGCGCGCACAGCTGCAAGATGACCAGCCATGCCCGGTCTGCGGCAGCCAGGAACATCCTTATCATCAACCCGAAGCCTTGCTGCAAAGCTTGGGCCGCCATGATGAAAGCGAACAGGCCACCGCGCAAAAAGCCGTAGACCAGCTCAAGGAAAAGCTGACCGAACTGCGGGCGGAAGTGGGTGGACTGATCGCCCAGCAAAAAGAACTGCTGCAACAGCAGGATCAACTGGCGACCCAGCAACAAGCTCTCGCACCAAGCCTTCAAGCGCATCCGTTGGCCACCACACTGCTCAATCAGGATGCCGACAAACGCGGCGCCTGGCTCAGCCAGCAAAACAGGCAGTTGAACCAGAGCATCACCCAGGACGAACAACGGCAAAGCGCCCTGCTCACCTTGCAACAGGATGCTGCGCGTCTGACCCAGCAATTGCGCCACGCCGAAACCGCGCATCAGAGCGCGGCCCAGCACCTGGACAATCAACGGCGTGAACTGGGCAATGATCGTCAGCGCTTGGACGAAGAACTCAGCGCATTCGCCAGCCTGCTGCCAGGCGATACCCTGGAAGCACTTCGCACTGAACCCGCCGCGACCTTCATGCAGCTTGATCGGCAGATCGCCGAGCGCCTGGCACAACTCGATCAGCAAAAGGAAGAGCTGGCCGAACAGCAACAACGTCAGCAACAGCTTGAGAAGGAACAGGATCGGCAGCAGACCCGCGTGCAGCAATTGCAAATCGCCGAGCAGCAGTTCAATGCGCTGGCCGCACAACAACAGGCCAGCCAGCAGGCGCTTGGACAATTGCTCGGCTCGCACGGCAGCGCCGAGCAGTGGCAGCAGCAGCTTGAGCAGGACGTTGAACAGGCGCGTAACGCCGAAACCACGACGGCCACGGAACTGCAAAACCTACTCACCCAACGGGTGCGAATCGCGGCCGAACTCAAGGCGCAGCAAGAGCGTTTGCACACACTGGAAAGCGAAAACCGCGAACTGAGCGGCAAAATCGCCGAATGGCGCGCCCGTCATCCAGAACTGGATGACGGTGGCCTTGAAGACCTGCTGCAGGTCGACGATGCCCATGTGAGCGAACTACGCCAACGCTTGCAGCACAGCGAAAAAGCCATCGAGCAGGCCAATGTCCTGCTCCAGGAACGCGACAAGCGTTTGCTCGATCACAAGGCGCAGCACATCGGCGACCTGGATGACGAGCAACTCGCCAACGCGCTCACTGAGTTGCAAAACCAGTTCACCGTCAGCGAACAACGTTGCGCCGAACTGCGTGCCGAACAGGCCGAGGATCAACGCCGGCAGAATGCCAATCAGGCCCTGGCGCAACAGATCGCCGACGCGTACACCGAGTACCAGCGCTGGGCTCGCTTGAACGCGCTGATCGGTTCGGCCACCGGCGACACCTTCCGCAAGATCGCCCAGGCCTACAACCTCGACCTGCTGGTGCACCACGCCAACGTGCAATTGCGCCAACTGGTGCGGCGCTACCGCCTCAAGCGCGGCGGCAGCATGCTGGGCTTGCTGGTGATGGACACCGAGATGGGCGACGAACTGCGCTCGGTGCATTCATTGTCTGGCGGCGAAACCTTCCTGGTGTCGCTGGCCCTGGCGTTGGGCCTGGCATCGATGGCCTCGAGCACGCTGAAGATCGAATCGCTGTTCATCGACGAAGGTTTCGGCAGCCTCGATCCGGAGTCCCTGCAATTGGCCATGGACGCCCTCGACGGCTTGCAGGCCCAGGGGCGCAAGGTCGCGGTGATTTCCCATGTGCAGGAAATGCATGAGCGGATTCCGGTGCAGATCCAGGTCCGCCGCCAAGGTAACGGCTTGAGCACCCTGGAGGTGAAATGACCACCCTCTACTCGTTCCGTCGTTGCCCTTACGCCATGCGGGCACGCATGGCGCTACGCTACAGCGAAGTGGCCGTGGACATTGTCGAAGTCAGCCTGAAGGCCAAACCCGCCGAGATGCTCGCATTGTCGAGCAAAGGCACGGTTCCGGTATTGAACGTAGACGGCCAGGTCATTGATGAAAGCCTGGAGATTATGCGCTGGTCCCTGTCACAGTATGATCCGCAGGATTGGCTGCTCAAGGATGATCCGCAAGGGCAGCTCGCCATCGCGGCGTTGATCGAGGAGAACGATCAGGTCTTCAAGGTGCATCTGAACCGCTACAAGTATGCCGAGCGCTATCCGCAACAGCCGATGGCGTTTTATCGCGCAGAGGGTGAGGTGTTTTTGCGTAGGCTGGAGGAGTTGCTGGACGGTCGCGATTATCTGCTGGCCGACCACCCGACCCTGGCCGACGTGGCGCTGATGCCGTTCATACGGCAATTCGCCCATGTTGATCGCGAGTGGTTCGCGCAAACGCCCTATCGACGGCTGCAGGACTGGTTGCAGCGGTTTCTGGCGTCGGCGTTGTTTACATCGGTGATGGCGAAATAACCCGATCCTTGTAGGAGCGAGCATGCTCGCGATAAACCCGAGGGCGCCGCGGGGTATCAGGCACCCCACGTAATCGTTGACGACCATCGCGAGCGTGCTCGCTCCTACAGGAATCGGCGTTTCAGGCCAATACCTCGCACATGCCAATCACCGAGCAATCCACCTGGAACGGCCCGAAAAACCCGCTATCGGGCTCGTGTGGCGGGTTGCCCGCGAGCATCCCCATGGCCTTGGCTATCTCGATGTTGCGCGCGATGTTGTGGTTGGCCTCGATGGCCCGTGCCACCCCGCCTATTGACCCGTGCCCGATCCCCAGCAGGGAAAAGCCATTGGTTATGAATGCCAGGAAGGCGATAAGCAAAAGTTTGCAACGGTTCATGCTCCGGCCACTCCCGCCAGTTCGGCCGGATCGACCATCGCCTGTTGTGCGCGATGTTCAAACTGGATGCCAGGGTGCGCGACGTGAATCGGCGGCTCGACGGTTTGCCGCGACTGCGGCGAAAGACTGACAACCAGCACCATGACCAAATAGAGACCGATTGCTACGTAGGCGCCGTGTTTGGCAGAGGTGATGATGGTGCTGGCCATGATGAACTCCGTGGACATGTTTCAGAGTCCATAGAATCAATCAAAAAAGCAGCGGTAACCAACGAGTCTGATGCATAGCAAATATCAACTTCGTTGATCATTGAGCCAGTCTATCTCAGTCTTCAATAAAACTGATCATGCGCTCGCGCGCAGCGTCGGGTTCGCCGGGAATGGGGTCGGCAGCAGACAGGATCGGGGTCGAATAGAGGAACAACAGCACCACGGCAAGACGCATCGTCATTTTGGCAATCCTTTTCTTGAGAAGGAGGAGTCAAAAAATCAGCGTCAAATTTAGAGATATGGCCACCTGATATCAAGCATTACATCGATGGCTAAATGATATTGTCGCAAACGCGTTATGCAGGAGCGACATCACTTCAACGCCTTTCGCTGCCTGGGCTTCGATCGGCAAGTGACTTCGCTCCTGCATAAAAGGCTGCTGGTCGGGTCTTTCAGTGCTGGGTTTTGTGATCCAGGGCGGCGTAGAAGTTGGCGCTCTGTTGCAGGTATTTCTGGGTGTAACTCTGGGCGTGGGCTTTCTTGTCGCTGATTTCAACGTTGGCGCTGGCTGGCAGGGCCACGGTGGCGGAAATGGCGGAAGCGGCGATTACGGAGAAGAGATTGAAGTTCATGCGGATATTCCTCGAAGTCAGTTGGCTTGCTTGCCCGGTGGGGCCGTGAAGCAAACTTAACCCTCGAGGGTTATCAGCCTGAAATGCTTTGTGACACTTACAGATATCACCCTCATTGATAGAAGGATGCAGGCCCCATCAACCGGAGCCTGCGGCCTATTGACGCACCATGAATTTCAGGTCACTCGGTGCATCCATCGGCAGTTTTTGCACGGTTTTACCCAGCAAGCCGGTGATGGCATCGCGCTCGACGACGACAATCTGGTTACTTTTCTGATTGGCGATCAGTACGAACTTGCCGCTCGGATCGAGGCTGAACTCCCGTGGATGATCGCCCTCTACCGGGCGCCTTTGCAGTTCCTTGAGATGCCCCGTCGCCGGGTCGATGGCGAACACCAGCAGCTGGTTGGCCGTACCACGGTTGCTGACATACAGGAACTTGCCGTCCCTGGATGCGTGCAAGGCAGCGGCGGCCTTGTCCGAAACGGGCTGACCGGCAGCCAGATCGACCAACTGGGTTTGCTCAAGCTTGCCGTCGCGGTAATCGAACACCGCCACTTGCGCGCTCATTTCCATGGTCAGCCAGGCGTGCTTGCCATCGGCACTGAACAGCAGATGGCGCGGCCCGCTACCGGGCGGCAGCTGCACGAACGACGGTGTTGCCGGGGTCAACGGCAAGTCAGGATTGGCCTTTGGGTCGAAGCGGTAGGCAAAGACCTTGTCCGCCCCCAGGTCGTTGGAAAACACGTATTGGCCGTCTGGCGACGGTATCGTCGCGTGCACGTGCGCCGACATCTGCCGCTCGGGGTTGACCCGGCTGGCCGGATGGCTACTCATCTGCACCACCGGCTTCAACGAGCCGTCCGCCGCCACCGGCAACACCGCCAAGGTGCCGCCCGGATCTTCAGCCACCGAGTAGTTGCTGACAAACAAGTGGCTCGCTTCAAGGCTCAGGCTCGAATGCGTTGGCTCGTTGCCCAGGCTCTGTACCTGATTGATCAGGGTCAGTACCAGGGTCTTGGGGTCGATGGCATAACTGCTGACCCGCCCGACCGGATCGGTCTGGCCCGGGCCATTTTCGTTGACCACGAACACCCGCTGCTGATCCCTGGACAGGGTCAGCCAGGACGGGTTTTCGCTCTGGATCACTTGCAGCGGCCTGGCGTCGATCTGCCCGGTCGCACTGTCGAAGTTAAGCCGGTAGATACCCTGGCTTTGCCCGGCGGTGTAGGAACCCACGAGCAATTGATAGTTATCGGCGGATGCCACCTGGACGCCCATCGCGCCGAGGCTGCCGGCGATCAGCAGTGGCCAGACGTTACGCATCCTGTTGATCATCATCGTCGTCGTTGTCGCCGCTGATGACGTCGCCGAGGCATACCAGACGGTGTTCGCCGACGTTATCGCGGATCAGCCAATTCTGCTCTGTGGTGTCAAAGGTCGCGGCCTGGATCTGTGCCGGGGTGAATTCCCAGTGCCTGGCCGCTCGACCGTCCATGCATTCGATGTGCAGGTTGTCGTCGACATCGAGGGCGAATTCGAAGGCGTGCAGCCCGTCGATTTCCACCATCCCGCAATGTTCGAGGGCGTTGAGCAAGGTATCTGTTACGGCAGTCATGGCAGTCAATCTTTGAATGGGAAAAACGCAATGATAGCTCATGCACCTGATGATCGACTGATCGTTCCCACGGTCCCCTTGGTAACGCCTGAACGGACGCTCCGCGTTCGGCTCTGGAAGGGACGCAGAGCGTCCCGGGCTGCATTCCCACGCAGAGCGTGGGAACGATCATGTCAAAGGGCATCGCGAGTCGGCTTGCCATCCACCAGGCGCTGGATACCCAGCGGGTTTGCGTTCTTCAGCACATCCGGCAGCAGGCTGTCGGGGTAGTTCTGGAAACACACCGGGCGCAGGAAACGGTCGATGGCCAAGGTCCCTACCGACGTGCCGCGCGCATCCGAGGTCGCGGGATACGGCCCGCCGTGCACCATCGAATCGCAGACCTCCACGCCGGTCGGATAACCATTGAGCAGGATTCGCCCGACCTTCTGCTCCAGCAACCCCGTCAGTTCGCTGAACTGCTCGAAATCGGCCTGCTCACCGATGATCGTCGCGGTCAATTGACCATGCAGACCGTTCAACGCGGCGCTCAGTTGCGCCTGATCCGCCACTTCGACGACCACTGTGGTCGGGCCGAAGACTTCCGCTTGCAGCACTTCATCAGCCTCGATCAGCAAGCTGGCATCGGCCTTGAACAATTGCGGTTGCGCCTGACGCCCTTGTTGCGGTTTACCCGCCAGGTGTTCGATACGGGGATGGTCAAGGAGCTTTTGCAAGCCCAGTGCATAGCTGCCCAGCGTGCCGGCGTTGAGCATGGTCTGCGGCGGTTGATCGGCCATCATGTCCGCCAGTGACTCGAGGAAAGCAGTGAACTGCGGCGAACGGATACCCATTACCAGGCCAGGATTGGTGCAAAACTGACCGCAGCCTTGCACCACCGAAGCCGACAGGCCGCGAGCGATGGTCTCCATGCGCACTTGCAGTGCCTGGGGCAGCACGATCACCGGATTGATGCTCGACATCTCGGCGAACACCGGGATCGGTTGTGGGCGTGCCGCTGCCATGTCGCACAGCGCCCGACCACCCGCGAGCGAACCGGTAAAGCCCACCGCCTGGATGGCCGGGTGCTTGACCAGCGCTTCACCGACTCCGCCGCCGTAGATCATGTTGAACACGCCGCCCGGCATCGCGGTTTTTTCTGCCGCACGGATGATCGCATCGGCCACCTGCTCGGCCGTGGCCATGTGGCCGCTGTGGGCCTTGAACACCACCGGGCAACCGGCAGCCAGGGCCGATGCCGTGTCGCCACCGGCGGTGGAAAACGCCAAGGGGAAGTTGCTGGCTCCGAACACTGCAACGGGGCCGAGACCGATACGGTATTGGCGCAGGTCGGGACGTGGCAAGGGCTGGCGCTCAGGTTGCGCCTGATCGATGCGCGCCCCGTAGAAATCGCCGCGCCGTAGCACATTGGCGAACAAGCGCATCTGCCCGCTGGTGCGGCCACGCTCACCGATGATCCGTGCGGCCGGCAATGCCGTTTCGCGGCACACCAGGCTGACAAACTCATCGCCCAGCACATCCAGTTCGTTGGCGATGGCATCGAGAAATTCTGCGCGACGCTCCGCGCTCAGATTGCGATAAGCCGAATACGCCTGCGCGGCGGCCTTGGCGGCGGCATCGACTTCTTGCGGCGTGGCCTGGGTGAAATCGTGGGGCAACGCCTCGCCTGTCTCGGCGTCGACACTGTGCAATTTGACGCTGCCCAGCGCACTGCGCTGGCCGCCGATGTAGTTGTGGCCAAGAATTCGAAGCATGGGGAAATTCCTTAAAGAGTGCCGACAGTGCCGGGTTCGAACGCCGCATCGACCGCAACGATGCCATTGATTAACGGCGCGCCGAATTCGCCCTGGCTGATCTCGAACACATCGCCCGGTTGTGGGCGAATGCCGTCAGCGAAGGACAGGGTCGCGGTACCGAAGAAGTGAATGTGCACGTCCCCAGGACGCAGGAACTGGCTGTACTTGAAATGGTGGAATTCAAGGTTCGCCAGGCTGTGGCACATGTTGGCCTCACCACTGAGGAACTCGTTCTGCCACAGCACCTGGCCGTCGCGCAGGATGCGACTGGTGCCGGCCAGGTGTTGCGGCAGCTCGCCAACCCGCAGCTCCGGACCGTAGCTGCAACTGCGCAGTTTCGAATGGGCCAGGTACAGGTAGTTCTTGCGCTCCATCACGTGATCGGAAAACTCGTTGCCGACTGCAAAGCCAAGGCGATACGGCTTGCCGTCGTGACCGATGACATAAAGGCCGCTGAGTTCAGGCTCTTCACCGGCGTCTTCGGCAAACGGTGGCAAGGGGAATGGCTGGCCGGGGCGCACAACGATGCTGCCATCGCCCTTGTAGAACCATTCCGGCTGCACGCCCGCCTGACCGGCCGCAGGCTTGCCGCCTTCCACGCCCCATTTGAAGATGCGCATCGTATCGGTCATCGCGGCTTCGTCACCGGCCTGCTGGTGCATCTTGTCCCGGGCCGACGCGCTGCCCAGGTGAGTCAGGCCAGTGCCACTGACCAGCAGGTGCGCAGGATCCGGGTGATCCAGCGGTGGCAGGATGCGCAATTGCGCCAGCAGTCCAGCATAGTCGTGGCTGATGCCGAGCCCCAGGCTCTGCACCTGTTGCTCCAGATTGAGGCCTGCTTGGATCGCTGCCAGCGCCAGGTCGCGAACCGTGCGTGCCTCACGAACTTCCAGGACCTGCGCCCCCTCGACCACGCCGACACGGCGCTCGCCGTTACTCAATTCGAACTGAACCAAACGCATGATTTTTCTCCTGTGACAAATCTCAAATCCAACGAAGGTCCCCGTGGGAGCGAGCCTGCTCGCGAAGAGGTCATCACATCCAACCTATCTGTTGGCTGACACTGCGCCTTCGCGAGCAGGCTCGCTCCCACAGGAGATCGTTGTGAATCCTCAAGTACGGGTAGCCCCACGCGCACTGGCGGCAAACTCATCCGCCGGCAACACATGCTTGCGCTCCAACTGGCGGTACACCACGCCGGTCAACACCAGGCCGAACACCATCACGCAGGACAGGAAATACAGCCCCGACGCCAGGTTGCCGGTGTATTCCTTGAGCGCGCCGATCACGAACGGGCCGATGTAGCCGCCGAGATTGCCTACCGAGTTGATCAGGGCAATCCCCGCCGCCGCACTCGCGCCGGCAAAGAAGCGCCCGGGCAAGGTCCAGAAAATCGCCGTGCAGGAAAACAGTGCGAACGCCACCAGGCACAGCGCAATCAATTGCAGTACCGGAAACGTCAGCCAGGCGCTGAGGAACAAGCCGATGGCGCCCAACACATACAGCACCGCCAAGTGACCATAACGATCATTCAATCGATCGGAGCTGCGCGGGATGATCAGCAGACCAACGATCCCGAAGACATAGGGCACCGATGACACGAACCCGGTCACCAGGTCGCTGCCGCCGAACTGCTTGATCAGGGTCGGCAGCCACAGGCCCAGGCCATAGATGCTGAGGGTCACTGGCAGGTAGAACAGCGCCAGCAGCAACACGCGTTTGTCCTTGAGCGCGTGCAGCGGGTTGCCGTGGCGGGTCTGGCCGTATGCCTGCAGGTCTTTTTGCAGTTCGCCGCTCAACCAGTCCTTTTCGGCCTGATCCATCCACTTCACCTGTTGCGGGCCATCCGGCAACCAGCGCAGTACCGGCCAGGTCAGCAGGATCGCCGGGGTGCCGATGACGATAAACAGCCACTGCCAGCCGTGCAGGCCAAGAACGCCATCCAGGCCCAACAGCCCGCCGGACACGGGCCCGGTGATCATCATCGCGATGGGTTGGGACAGGATGAACAACCCCAGGATCTTGCCGCGATGGCGCACCGGGAACCACTGGGTGATGTAGTACAGAACGCCAGGAAAGAACCCGGCTTCCGCCGCACCGAGCAAAAAGCGCATCAGGTAGAAGCTGTTCGGCCCCTGGACGAATGCCATGCCGATGGTAATGGCGCCCCAGGTGACCATGATCCGGGCGAACCAGCGTCGTGCGCCAAAACGGTCAAGCATCAGGTTGCTGGGGATTTCCAGGAGGAAATAGCCAATGAAGAACAGCCCTGCGCCCAACCCGTACGCCGCATCACCGAGACCGATGTCGGCGCCCATGTGCAGTTTGGCGAAGCCCACTGCGGAGCGATCCACGTAGGCGATCAGGTACAGCAGGATCAGGAAGGGAATCAGTTTCAGTGTGATGCGGCGGATCAGCCGCAATTCCTGGCTCATGAGATCGGTCTCCGATTGTTGTTTTTATAGAACCTCGGGGGACGCCTCTCACGGCTAACCGTCAGGGCCATCCCTCCGCTGAAAACGACTATATAGTAATACTATTTATCCAACAACACTTCCAAACAGGCGAATTTGCGCTTATGTTACGCCTCAGCTCGAACAATATAGTCATACAATAAGAGAATCGATCATGTCTGATAAGAAACCCACCCTGCGCTCCGCCCAATGGTTTGGCACCGCCGACAAGAACGGCTTCATGTACCGCAGCTGGATGAAGAATCAGGGCATCGCCGATCACCAGTTCCATGGCAAGCCAATCATCGGCATCTGCAACACCTGGTCGGAACTGACCCCGTGCAACGCGCACTTCCGCCAGATCGCGGAACACGTAAAGCGCGGAGTGATCGAGGCTGGAGGCTTCCCGGTGGAATTTCCGGTGTTCTCCAACGGTGAATCCAACTTGCGCCCGACCGCCATGCTGACCCGCAACCTGGCGAGCATGGACGTGGAGGAAGCCATTCGCGGCAACCCGATCGACGGCGTGGTACTGCTGACCGGCTGCGACAAGACCACCCCGGCATTGCTGATGGGCGCGGCCAGTTGCGACGTGCCAGCGATCGTCGTCACCGGCGGGCCGATGCTCAACGGCAAGCACAAAGGCAAGGACATCGGCTCGGGTACCGTGGTCTGGCAACTGAGCGAACAGGTCAAGGCCGGCACGATCACCCTCGACGACTTCCTCGCGGCCGAGGGCGGCATGTCGCGCTCGGCCGGCACCTGCAACACCATGGGCACCGCCTCGACCATGGCCTGCATGGCCGAGGCACTGGGCACCTCCCTGCCCCACAACGCGGCGATTCCCGCCGTGGATGCTCGTCGTTATGTGTTGGCGCACATGTCCGGCATGCGTGCCGTGGAGATGGTGCGCGAGGATTTGAAGCTGTCGAAGATCCTCACCAAGGAAGCCTTCGAAAATGCCATCCGGGTCAACGCCGCCATCGGCGGTTCGACCAACGCCGTGATTCACCTCAAGGCCATCGCCGGCCGCATCGGCGTGGAGCTGGACCTGGACGACTGGACCCGCATCGGTCGCGGCATGCCGACCATCGTCGACCTGCAACCGTCCGGGCGCTTCCTGATGGAGGAGTTCTACTATGCCGGTGGCTTGCCAGCGGTATTACGCCGCCTTGGCGAAGCCAACCTGATCCCGAATCCCGATGCCTTGACCGTCAACGGCAAATCCATCGGCGAAAACACCAAGGACGCGCCGATCTATGGCGAGGACGAGGTCATCCGCACCCTCGACAACCCGATTCGCGCCGACGGCGGGATCTGCGTATTGCGCGGCAACCTCGCGCCACTGGGCGCAGTGCTCAAGCCCTCCGCCGCCACACCCGAATTGATGCAGCATCGCGGGCGAGCCGTGGTGTTCGAGAACTTCGACATGTACAAGGCACGAATCAACGATCCGGAACTGGACGTGGATGCCAACTCGATCCTGGTCATGAAGAATTGCGGGCCGAAGGGTTATCCGGGCATGGCCGAAGTCGGCAACATGGGCTTGCCGGCCAAGCTGCTGGCCCAGGGCGTGACCGACATGGTGCGCATTTCCGATGCGCGCATGAGCGGTACCGCGTATGGCACCGTTGTCTTGCATGTCGCCCCGGAAGCAGCGGCTGGCGGTCCGTTGGCAGCCGTGAAGGAAGGCGACTGGATCGAACTCGACTGCGCCAGCGGTCGCCTGCACCTGGACATCCCGGATGCCGAACTGGCGGCGCGCATGGCCGACCTGCAGCCGCCACAGCAATTGTTGGTGGGCGGCTATCGCCAGTTGTACATCGACCATGTGTTGCAGGCGGATCAGGGTTGTGACTTTGACTTCCTGGTCGGTTGCCGAGGCGCCGAGGTACCCCGCCACTCCCACTGACTCCGTTGCCCTCCCCCTGATCGTTCCCACGCTCTGCGTGGGAACGATCACTTCAAGACTTTGCCGCGCCTGTTATCATGCGCGGCATCGCCATCGCACAGGACCGCGCCGTTCCCCATGGATTACCGCAAACCCTCCGACCGCAAAAGCATGCACTCGCGCATCGTCCAGGAACTGGGCATGCAGATCGTCTCGGGACGTTTCCTGCCGGACGACAAACTGCCCGCCGAAGCCCTGCTCTGTGAGGAGTATGCCGTCAGCCGGCCGGTGTTGCGCGAAGCCACCCGTGTTTTGGTCGCCAAGGGCCTGGTCTATTCCCGTCCGCGGGTCGGCACGGTGGTCAAGCCGCGCAAGGAATGGCACATGCTCGACCCGGACGTCCTGCATTGGCTGATGCAAAGCAGCCCGCAGAACCAGTTCTTCGACCTGCTGACCAGTGTGCGCAGCATCATCGAACCGGCCGCCGCCGCCCTCGCCGCGCAGTTCGCCACCGACGCGGACATTGCCGCCATCGGTGAAGCCTACCAGCGCATGGAGGCGGCACCGACGCCGGAAGCCTTGCTGCAACCGGACCTGGATTTCCACAGCCGTATAGCCGACGCCACCCACAACGACTTGCTGGCCAACCTGTGCAACATGCTGTCGGTAGCGATTGCCGAAGCGTTGAAGCATTCCAATCAGCGGCCAAACCTGCATGAGCTGGCGTTGCCGCGGCACAAGGCGATTCTCACGGCCATCGAAAACCGCGATGCGCTGGGTGCGCGGCATGCAACGCTGGTGCAACTGGACGATGCGCGTAGTGCGCTGAATGTGGTGCTGGGTAGCGATCCCTCGTAAAGCAAAATCAAAAGATCGCAGCCTGCGGCAGCTCCTACAGGGGAATGATGTACATCTGTAGGAGCTGCCGCAGGCTGCGATCTTTTGATCTTCACGCACAAAAAAAAGCCGCAACCCTGAGGTTGCGGCTTTTTTGTTTCAACCAGGGATCAGTGAGCAAACAGCGAATTACCCTTCTGCCCCGCCAGCTTCTCCGGTTTTATCAGGAACCGCGCCAGTGCCGGCAGCAGCCACAACGCACCGAACATGTTCCACAGCAGCATGAAGGTCAGCATCAGGCCCATGTCAGCCTGGAACTTGATGGCCGAGAAGATCCAGGTGCACACGCCGATGGCCAGGCACAAGCCGGTGAACAGCACGGCCTTGCCGGTGGATTTCAGCGTCTGGTAGTACGCCTCTTGCAACGGCAGGCCGGCACGCAGGAAGCTTTCCAGGCGGCTGTAGATGTAGATGCCGTAGTCCACGCCAATCCCCACCCCTAGCGCCACCACCGGCAGGGTCGCGACCTTCACGCCGATGCCCATGAAGGCCATCAGGGCGTTGCCCAGCACCGACGTCAGCACCAGCGGCAACACGATGCACAAGGTCGCCGCCCAGGAACGGAAGGTGATCATGCACATGACCGCGACGCAGATGTACACCAGGATCAGGATGGTCAGTTCGGACTTCTTGATCACCTCGTTGGTGGCCGCTTCAATGCCCGCGTTACCGGCAGCCAGGATGAACTCCAGGTTCTCGGTGTTGTGTTCCTTGGCGAATTCCTGCACCGCATGCACCGCACGGTCCAGGGTTTCGGCCTTGTGATCGTTGAGGAACACCAGCACCGGTGCCAATGAACAGCTGTTGTTGTACAGGCCATCGGCGCGGGCGATGGAATTGTTCAACACGTCCGGGTTACGCGACAGGGTTTCCCATTTCAGGTTGCCCTCGTTCATGCCCTTGATCATCTGCTTGGACACGGTGACCAGCGAGATCGCCGACTGCACGCCCTCGGTGTTCTGCATCTTCCACATCAGCTCATCGATCGGCGCCATGGCTTCGTAGCGCGAGCAGCCTTCGGCCTTGGTCTTGACCATCACCACCAACACGTCGGAACTGGTGGAGTAGTTGCTGATGATGAAGTTGTTGTCCTTGTTATAGCGCGAGTCCGGACGCAATTCCGGCGCGCCCTGGTCGAGGTCTCCGATCTTCAGGTTCTGGCTGTACCAGAGGCCACCGCCAAAGGCGACCAGCGCCAGGAAAATCGAAACCGGTGCAACCTTCGCGCTGGCAAAATTCGACAACAGCCGCCAGAACGGATGCTCGCGGATCGCATCCTTCTTGCTGCGAGCCACGGCACGCTTGCTGATGCCGACGTAGGAAATCGCCACCGGCAACAGGATCAGGTTGGTGAACACAATCACTGCCACACCGATGGAAGCACCGATGGCCAGCTCGCGGATCACACCGATATCGATGATCAGCAGCGTGATGAAGCCCACCGCATCGGCGAGGATCGCGATCATCCCTGGCAAGAACAGCTGGCGGAAAGTGCGCCGCGCCGCCGTCAAGGCGTTTTCCGCCTCGCTGGATTGCAGGGCGATGCCGTTGATCTTCTGCACGCCGTGGGAAATACCGATGGCGAAGATCAGGAACGGGACCAGCATCGAGTAGGGATCGAGCCCGAAGCCGAAGAAGTGCATCAACCCCAACTGCCAGACCACCGCCACCAGGGTGGTACTCAATACCGCCACTGTGCTGCGCATGCAGTTGGTGAACCAGTACAGCAGGATCAGGGTGATGACGAAGGCAACACCGAAGAACATCACAACCATCACCAGGCCGTCGATCAGGTCGCCAACTTTCTTGGCGAAACCGACGATATGGATCTTCACGTTGGGGTTCTGTTTCTCGAACTTGTCGCGGATCTTATCTTCCAGCTCGTGGGAGAACTTGCGATAGTCCAATGCCAGCAACTTGCCCTGGTCCTGCGGGTCCGGGTAGGACTCCAGCAGCGGGATGTCGACGATGCTCGACTTGAAGTCGTTGGCCACCAGGCGCCCGACCTGCCCGGACTTGAGCACGTTGTTACGCAACAGGTCGAGGCTTTGCTGGGAGCCGTTGTAGCTCTGCGGGATCACTTCACCCCCAGCAAAGCCCTCCTCCGTCACTTCGGTCCAGCGCACGCTCGGGCTCCACAGCGACTTGAGGCCGGAGCGGTCGACGCCAGAGATGTAGAACACCTCGTCGTTGATCTGGCGTAACGTCTCCATGTACTCCTTGGAGAAGATGTCGCCGTCGGTGGCTTCCACGGAAATGCGGACGGTGTTGCCCAGGTTCGCCAGGTCGTTACGGTGCTCCATCATCTTCTGGATGAACGGATGCTCGAGCGGGATCATTTTTTCGAAGCTGGTGGACGGGCGGATCAGCGTCGCCTGCCAGAACAGGAAAACACTGACCAGCAGGCAGATGAAAATCACTGCCGGGCGATTATTGAAGATCAGGCGCTCAAGAAACGTCGCCTTGTCCTGATGATGGGTGCTTAAGGATGTCATGACTACGCCTTCTTATTATTAACCCGGCTCATTTGCCCAGCTCAGCGCCATTTGGCGAAGTGGCGCGAACGCCGCCCTGTCCAGCCAGAATCAGATTGCCATTCCCTGCGGCGACGACCGATGAGAGCGAGATACGATCCCGACGGTTGAAGACGCTGAAGGTTTCACCGTTGTCGCTGCTGCTGATCACCGAACCGCCGTTGCCGACGATCACAATGGAACCATCGTCAAGCAATGTACCGCCGGACAGGCCGAATTCCAGATCACCGCGTTCAGCCTTGAGTTTGACCTGCTCCCAAGTGCTGCCGAAATCCGTGGAGCGGTAAAGATTGCCGCGCAGGCCATACGCCAACAGCGTATCGGGTTGCGCGGTGCCGATCACACCGAACAGCGAGCCCTCATACGGACCTTCGAGCTTTTCCCAGGTCTGGCCCCAATCGGCCGAGCGGAACATGCTGCCCTGCTCGCCAACGATAAACAGGCCGGCATCCTTGACCGCCGTGATGGCGTTGAGGTGGAACTGGTCTTCGTTGTCCAGGCGGTCGCTGACGTCTTCCCAGTTCTTGCCGCCGTCGGTGGTGGCCATCAACGCACCGTAGGCGCCCACGGCGAAGCCGCTGTTGGCGTCCTGGAACCAGACGTCGAGCAGCGGCGATTCGCGTTTCAGATCTTCGAATTGCTTGGTCCAGGTGACTCCGCCGTCTGCGCTGCCGAGGATTTGCGCGTCATGCCCCACGGCCCAGCCGTGCTTGTCATCGACAAAGAACACTGAAGTCAGTAGCTGGCGGGTTGGCACCTTGGCCTGGGTCCAGGTGGAACCCTGGTCGTCGGAATACAGAATGTGCCCCCGATCCCCGACGGCCACCAGGCGCTTGCCAGCGTGTACGACATCGAGCACCAGGCTTTTGCTGGCCTTGGCCGATTCAACGGAATAAACGACGTTGGACGCTGGCGCGTCAGCGGCCAGCACCGATGTTGACCACACGGCACAGCCCAACAGCGAGAGCGCTGTAGCCAGCAACGCGAATTTGCGCAATGCCGGCGGGCGGCAGATACCCACACCCATGACAGGCTCACTCATAGACCTTCCCCCTTTATTATTGTTAGGTCGTTCAACCTTTCAGGGCGCCGAAAGGGGTACTCACGGGACGTCCTGTTTCAAAAGCATAGTCTTGAAACCCGCAATCCAGAGCCCCTTCGGAAGCTGGCTTATCCTATCGGTGTTTTTCGACGGCTGACAATCGACGGCACGTTATGTTTTGTTAACCGCGGGTCGATGCGTCCCGGGTGAATGGTCGGGTATTACCGCGGGTGATCGTGTTATCCATGGACGGTCTATGCCGGTGTTTGGCTGATCCATGCAGTCCAGCAAATTGTATCGATGAGCGTTTTTTGTCAGAAGCCGACTTGTCGTTCCCCTATGGTGGCTCGCATTGACTCCCCATGGACAGCAAGAAATGATTCCTTCCCCAATTGGCGCCTCATCCAGCCGCCCTCTCGCAAACAACGACCGTCCGATAGTCCCTACACCCATTGCGAAAGCGGTGAATTTCGTTTGCCAGGGACAGGAGAAGTTTGTGGCACTCGCGCAATCACCGGAGGAAAAACCAGGGCGTGATTCGTCTGCGGCGGGACCGAAGCCAATCGGGGGTGGCCGTAAGAACAGAGTGGTCGCGATGCGAGAGCAAAAGCAGCAGCGCTTCGAAGAGCTAAGGCAAGATCTGAAGGAGTTGCTGCCGCAACTGATACAGACGAAAAAACGCGTTGGTGTCACCTACAACGTCATGCAGAAAAAAACAAACGATCCGTCATGCTCCGAACAGGAACGGGCAAAGTTCAAACAACTTTACCTCACCGAGCTACACGCTCAACGCGCAGGCGATGTCACGATGCTGGGCTTCATCGAGGAAATGACGGGCTTGAGGCCGGATTCTTTCGCCGCTCAAACACGTTGCGACTTGCTGGAACAACTGATCAACAATGCTCGTGCGCAAATCACCATTAAAAGCCTGGATATCGACGCAGCTAAATGCAATTACACCCATTCCAATAGTGATGAGGTGCAGCTCGCTACAGCCCTGCTAACCGAAGGTACTGTCGTAGTGGATGGTTTTTTGGAATACATGGGTGAACTCTGCGAAATCTACGAAACGCTGATCAAGCTTCATACGGAGGTGGGAAGCCGTCTTCGCCAACTTCAAGGGATGTCGCACCACGGGGCCGAGGCCTGGGAGCGATTGACCAGCAACAGGCCCGATAATGACGCTAGCGTGCTGGGTACCAAGGTCTGCCAACTGACCACCTTGACCTCTCTCGGCGCCAAGGAGCCTGGCAGCGACACGTCAGCAGCACTGCTTGACGTTATGGCACCCCTGCAGTTGTTGTTCTCGTCCTATATTGAGCTTCAAATCTCAAAGCACTATAAAAGCGACGATCGTATTGCCGTACTGGATAACCTGGTCAAACACTACGACACCGCAATGGTAGGGCTCACCAGTATTGGCATCCTGAGATCCGATGAATTGCAGCCGGACCGGTTCGCCCATCTGTGTGAAATCGTTGGACAGTTGCGCGACGATGCCGAGCTCCGTCTGGCTGATGAACTGAAGAGCGCTGAAACGCCGTCCCCGACATCGAAAGCCGAACTTCCCGCTACATCGCCCTCCCGCAAGCGGGTCATCCACACTGTCAAAGGCACATTGATCGGAGAGGTTCGGGCTCGAGTTGCCAATCAGGGCACAAACATTGTCGACGTCAGAAGCCCTTTCGAAGACCAGCCACTGGCCTCGTTCCGCGAAGATAAATCGAATGCCTGGGTGGAAATCGTCGAAGCGAGTAAAACCGCACCGAAAGCGCGCGTGACTCCCTACCCGCAACTCAAGGGCGATGCTCGAAAGGCGTTGGCGAAAATCGATGAGCTGGTGCACAAATTCGAGGGCTACGCACGAGGGGCGAGCCATCCAAAGGGAATCGAAGAGAGCTTGCAGAACACGGCTCAGTATCTGATCGACTATGCGGACCGCCTGGAACGCCACGAAAACGCACCGTCAAACTCGCAGAAGGATGCCGACCTCGTCAAAGACCTGCGGCTCACGGCTGGAACAATCAAGGAAAAAGCAACGCAACTGCGTATCCAAATATCCCTGGCCCAAGCCCCTACCAGCGAAGCCGTGGAGTATCTGTTTCGTCACAAGGAGGTTCACCCGCAAAAAATCGGCGAACGCATACAACTGAAAACCGGACGCCAGGACTTTTTGCAGGAATACGTTCTGATGAACAATAACAATCGGCCATTGTGGTATGCGCACTTTCATTACAAAACATCAAGTGATGCCAACGCCGATTACACCGCCGCCAGCCTGAAAACCAAAGATCAGCGCTTTGAAACCAATGCCACGGCACTGGCCAAGGCACAAAACGCTCACCAGAAAATCGACATTTATCGCGGCCACATCGACAAGGAACTGGCCACGAAAATTTTCTCGCTGCCGTAACCCGTTCGCCGCGCAGTGACTGGCACTGCGCGGCATCAGGACCAAGCCAGGCTGATTCACGCAGTCCAGCGAACTGTATCGATGAGCGTTTTTTGTCAGAAGCCGACTTGTCGTTCCCCTATGGTGGCGCGCATTGACTCCCCATGGACAGCAAGAAATGATTCCTTCCCCAATTGGCGCCTCATCCAGCCGCCCTCTCGCAAACAACGACCGTCCGATAGTCCCCACACCCATTGCGAAAGCGGTGAATTTCGTTTGCCAGGGATAAGAGGAGTTTGTGGCGCTTGCGCAGTTACCGGAGGAAAAACCGGGGCGTGATTCGTCTGCGGCGGGACCGAAGCCAACCGGGGGGGCGCCCGTAGGAACAGAGTCGTCGCGATGCGAGAGCAAAAGCAGCAGCGCCGAACTGTAGTCATGATCGTTTTTTGACAGATATCGAATTGCCCCCGCCCTATTTTGATTCAAATTTACTAACCATGAAGGCGTGAAATGATTTCCTCGGTAAACGGCTCCTCATCCATTCAGTCTCTCGAACGCTGCTCCCAACCAACGGGCTCCACACCTGTTTCAAAAGGGTTGGATAAAGCATGCCAAGGAAAAGCTGAATTAGTGCTGACCAAGAACAATCGGCTCAATCAATTCACTGTTCCCAATGGGTATATCTTGACCTCCGGACGCCTAATCACCGTGGCGCGCCCTTATTCGAATGACAGCGCGGCGAAGTCACTCGAACAGACTCTGGCCAATGCGAAAACCATCCTGAACACCGCGCTCACCATGCGCAACCTGATCAAGGAAGGGCATGAACTCGCTGAACTAAAACCTGCAGGCAACTCACCGCAGATAGAACTGGCCACACGCATTCAGTCCAGCTTGGGCGACGCTACAAAGGGTCGTCTATCAGTACTCACCTCACCGATTGCCTTGACCGTCGACAACAGCAAGGTCACTTCACTCAGCCCTTCCAAGAGCGACATGGCCGTTTGGATAAAAAGCCATGACACGCCGGGCAGCTACATAGTATTGAACGGCAACAACGACGAAACCTACGTCTCATACATCGCCGACAAACTCGCGGACAGCAAGCACATCAACTTTATTACCAGCGGCTTCGGTGGCCACGGCACGACGGATCGCCATGCCATCGCGACCAACAAAACAGAAGGTGACCGCTTTAAAGAGTTGCTGATGGAAAAAGGCATCGCCCCACAACGGATCACAGTTGACCCCTTCTCGACCAACAGCGGTCAAAACGCAATTAACGTCGCGGACATCATCAACCGTGACATTCAGGGTGGAAAACCACTCGGCACGGTTATTGTCAGCGGTACGCCCGCCGCGGTGTTTCGACAAACCTACACCTATGCCCAACAACTCAAGATAAACAGCGAGACGCCATTTCAGATTGAATCATTCCCGTTCTGTGATGAAGCCAAATACACCACGCTCGCCGATAATCTCGCCATTATTCGCGAGTTTTCCACCACGCTGAATTACTTGTTTAATACTGCTTATCTACCAAGTAATGCAGGCCTCTACCCGGATGCGTTTTTTTCCTCGGTTCTGGATTGCCTGGCGACGTTCGCTGATAAGTTGACTGCGGACCATCCGAAAGATGCGGATAAATATGGAACGGTTGTCAGAGCTATTCGAACGATCGATCAACAGATGATTGAGCGATTCAAGTCGACGCAGTTGACCTCGGAAGACAAAATGGCCGTCCGCACAGTCGACGACTTCTTCAGATCTCTCTTCAACCCGCTGGAACTTACATTCAATCGCGGCACCGTATAAGCCACAAAAAAATGCCCGTAGCGCAAGATACGGGCATTTCAGTATTTCAACAGCCGTTGCGAAAAAACTCGCTCACACGGTCATCAAGCCAAGCTTTTACTCACCACCTCAAACACGTCACTGGACAACTGCCCCGAAGCACGAATGCGCTCCAGTTCGCCTTTCATCAACGCCTGACGGGCGCTGTCGTACTTGCGCCAGCGAGTCAGCGGTGCCAGTTGGCGCGAAGCGATCTGCGGGTTGAAGCCGTTCAACTCGATCACCAGATCCGCCAGGAAGCGATACCCGGAGCCATCCGCCGCATGGAAGTTGATCAGGTTCTGCCCGGCGAACGCGCCGATCAGGGCCCGCACCTTGTTCGGGTTCTTGATGTTGAACGCCGGGTGCTGCATCAATGCCTTGACCCGATCCAGGCCACCCGGCAGCACACTGCCGGCCTGGACGCTGAACCACTGGTCCATGACCAACGGGTTGTCCTTGAAGTGATCGGCGAAGCTGGCCAGTGCCTTGGCTTTCTGCTCTTCGAATGGCGAGTTGACCAGCACGGCGAGCGCAGTCAGGCGTTCGGTCATGTTGTCGCAGGCGTCGAACTGCTCCAGCGTCGCCGCCAGCACTTCGGGCTTGCCGCTGAGCATCAGGTACGACAGCGCAATGTTCTGCAGTGCGCGACGGGCAAAATGCTCGGCTTCGGCCACGTACGGGGTCTTTTTCGACAGGTCGCGGTTGGCCTGGTAACGCAGCCACAAGCCTTCGAACAACGCATCGGCCAGTTGCTTGCGGGCAAACTCGCGGGCGGTGTGAATCGCCTCGACGTCGGCCACTTCGCTGATTTCGGTGAGGTACGCTTCGCTTGGCAGCGACAGCATTTCAGCGACCATCGCCTGATCCAGCGACTCGTCGGACAGCACGGTACGCAAGGCCGAAACCAGACGCTGATCCAGTACCAGCGCTTCGCCCTTTTGCTGCTGGGCGATCAGTTCCTGCAACACCTGCACCGACAGTTGCTGACCGGCATCCCAGCGGTTGAAGCCGTCGCTGTCGTGCTGCATCAGGAACATCAGTTGGTCACGGTTGTACGGGAAGCTCAGTTTCACTGGCGCCGAGAAACCGCGCAGCAGCGAAGGCAACGGCTGTTCGGCGATGTCGACGAAGGTGAACGTCTGCTCGGCTTGGGTGACCGAGAGGACCCGGGAAGTCCCCTGTGCCGACGCTTCGCCGGCAAGACGCAGGGCAATTTCACCGCCCTGGCTGTCGAGCAGGCCGAGTTCGACGGGAATCACGAACGGCAGTTTTTCAACTTTGTCCGGGGTCGGCGGGCAGCTCTGGCGGAAGGTCAGGCTGTATGTTTTCGCCGCAGCATCATAAGACTCGCTCACCGCCAAACGAGGTGTGCCAGCCTGGCTGTACCAGCGCTTGAACTGAGTCAGGTCGACGCCATTGGCATCTTCCATGGCCTTGATGAAGTCATCGCAGGTCACGGCCTGGCCGTCATGGCGCTCGAAATACAGGTCGCTGCCTTTACGGAAGCCTTCGGCGCCGAGCAGGGTGTGGATCATGCCGACCACTTCCGAGCCCTTTTCGTACACGGTCAGGGTGTAGAAGTTGGAGATCTCGATGAAGCTGTCCGGCCGTACCGCGTGAGCCATGGGACCGGCGTCTTCGGCAAACTGGTGGGTGCGCAGGTAGGCCACGTCCTGGATGCGCTTGACCGTCGCCGAGTTCATGTCGGCGGAGAAGGCGGAATCGCGGAACACCGTGAAGCCTTCCTTGAGCGACAACTGGAACCAGTCGCGGCAGGTCACGCGGTTGCCCGACCAGTTGTGGAAGTATTCATGGGCAACGATGGCCTCGACCCGCTGGTGCGCGGCGTCGGTGGCAGTCTCGGCCTTCGCCAGCACGGCGCTGGAGTTGAAGATGTTGAGGCCCTTGTTCTCCATGGCGCCCATGTTGAAGTCGTTCACGGCGACGATCATGAAGATGTCCAGGTCGTACTCGCGGCCATAGACCTCTTCGTCCCAGCGCATGGATTTCTTCAGGCTGTTCATGGCGTGCTGGCACTTGTCGATGTTTTCCGGCTCGACATAAATGCGTAGCGCTACATTACGCTGGGTCATGGTGGTGAAAGTGTCTTCGACGCACCACAAATCACCGGCCACCAGCGCGAACAGGTACGCCGGCTTCTTGAACGGGTCTTCCCAGGTCGCCCAGTGCCTGCCGTCTTCGCCAGGGCCTGAGGCAATCGGGTTACCGTTGGACAGCAGTACCGGATAGCTGTGCTGCTCGGCGACCACCGTGGTGGTGAACGTGCTCATCACGTCCGGGCGGTCGAGGTAATAAGTGATCTTGCGGAAGCCTTCGGCCTCGCACTGGGTGCAGAACATCGTGCCGGACTTGTACAGGCCTTCCAGCGCGGTGTTGGTTTCCGGGTGAATCCTGACGCTGGTATCGACAGTGAACGTGGTGCTGGTCGGCTGCAGAGTCAAATGATTCTCGGTGAGTTGGTAATCGGCAAGGCCCAGCTCGCGGTCGGCCAGGGTCACCGACAGCAACTCCAGCTGCTGGCCATCCAGCACCAGCGGCGGCAGGCCCGGACCACGCTCGGGGTTGCGGCGCATCACCAGTTGCGCATGGACCAGGCTGTGGTCCTCGAACAACTCGAAGGTCAGGTGAGTTTCGTCGATCAGGTACTCAGGCGCCTGATAGTCCTTGAGGTAGATCATCTTCGGTTGTTCGGTGCGCATGCTGGAGTCCTTAACTATGCACGGCGAGCTGATAAGCCGTGTATTTACGAATGTTGATCACGCCGGTATCGAAGATCAGGTATTGGCCCTTGACCCCCATCAACGTGCCTTCGGCAATCGGGTTCTTGTCCAGGTTGAAGCTGACGATTTTCGCCGGATACTGATCGACCGGGAAGCGGATCTCGAGCGGTTCGACGTCGGCAATAGTCTGGATCGCCTGCAGGCCGAATCGTTCCTGCAAGCCTTGCAGGCCCTCGGCGCAGCTGTCGAACAACTGGTCACGGATCTGCGGCAGGTCCACCGATACCGCGTCCCCCTTGAGCAAGGCACGCCAATTGGTCTTGTCGGCGACCTGGCTGCGAAACAGATCTTCGACGAAGCCTGATTGCTGGCGGGTCGCGACGCGCATGATGGGCAACGCCTGGCTGGCGCCCTGGTCGATCCATCGGGTCGGCAGCTGGGTGGCGCGGGTGATGCCGACTTTTACCCCGGAAGAATTCGACAGGTAGACAATGTGATCGGTCATGCAGAACGTCTGGCCCCACTCCGGCTCCCGGCAGGTACCGGCGTCGAAATGGCAGCGTTCCGGGCTCATGATGCACACATCACACTGGGCCAGCTTGGTCATGCACGGGTAGCAGTAGCCCTGGCTGAAACTGGTCTTGGTCTTGCGCCCGCAATGGGTGCAGTGGATCGCCCCCAGGTATTCCAGGCGCACCGTGGTGCCGATCAACGGATTGACCGGCACCTCGAGATCGCCCAGGCGAAAGGCATATTGCACATTCGGCCCGTCCAGGCGCGCCGACATTTTACTGATTGCACCGCGGCCAATCTCGATCAATGGATGGCATCCGACTTGAACAGGATATTGGGTACTTGAATCGATTTGGAGCTGCATTCCTGCGGCCCCATGTAGCCAGTACGTTCTTCTTCAGGCAGGTTCTTGATTTCCCAGGCGATCATCGCCTGCAACGACAGTTCGCGTTGTTCGGCGGTGAGCTTGCCACCGTCGGACCATTTACCGATCTCCACTGCCAGTTTCAGGCTCTGGTAGATATCCGGGGTGATGTTCTTGATCATTTCGTTAAAAGAGGACATTGGGTCTCCGCGCTCTTTGAATCACATAACAGTTTTAGACGGCCAGTTTACGGCGGTTGTACAAACCACCCAACAAACCGGTCAAGCATCCGACGAGCAGCCCGCCAACGTGGGCCGCGTTGGCTATTTCGCCGAAACCGATCATCGAGACCAGTCCGGACATGCACAACAATAGCCATATCAGCATCATCGCCAATACCCCTCGGGGCAGGCGATAGGCGCTGTTGGGCGACAAAACCTGAAAAATCCAGCAGTGCCCGAGCAGGCCGTACAGCACCCCGGACAATCCGCCAAACAGGGTTGGCCCGCTGAACACGAACTGGGCATAGTTGGACACGAGGCTGAACAACAAGGTCAGGCCGATGAGGTTGACACTGCCCTGGCGCGATTCGATACGACGCCCCAGCTCCCAATACCACATGCCGTTCATGGCCAGGTGCAGGAAGCCGAAGTGAATCAGCATCGGTGTCACCAGGCGCCACCACTGCCCCGCTGCCAGGCTGTCGGCCAATGGCACAAAATGGATGTACTCGCCGACCACGCGAAAATCGAGAAACGTCAGCCAGCGCAACGTACTCAGGTTATCGCCCAGCAGTGTCAGCGCGCCGACGACCATGCTCAGCAACAGCACCGCCGCGGTCGCTTTGCCATGGCGTACCTGCTCGGCGAAGTTCGGCCGGCGAATCGACTGCGCGATCGGGATATCGAGCTTGTGCTCCGGATCGCCCTCGGGATAGCGCTCGTACAACACACGCACGTCGTCGCTGATGTTGGCCGGTACCCAAAGCACCTGTTCACCGGCTTCCTCGCTGACCCGATGCGGCACCTGCATGCGCTGCAACAAATTGACGAACCCGCTCAGGTCCACCGCCAGCGGCAGGCGCAAGACTGCGACGCGGCTCATTGCAACACCTCCGGTCGCTCGACATCGACCCAGACAAACTTGTGCGGGTCGAGCCGGGTTTCCTGGTCCAGTCGATAGGCCACCAGTTTTCCGTAGAGCACCGCACTGTAGTCCAGGCACGCCAGGTTCGGACGAATCGGCGCCGGTTTGCCGCTGCGCCAGTAGTGACCGACAAACAGCAACGGCTGGTCGGCGCCGTAGCGCAGCAGGTTGTTTTTTTCGGTTGACGACAGTGGCGTTCGGGCCACCGGGTCGGGCAAGGCGTCGGGCTGGAACACGATGTCTCCGTAGGTTTGCGGATCGTCTTCCCAGAATTTGGTACGGAAGAACGAGCGTGTCAGGCCATCGCCGCTGGTCATGGTCAGGCCATGGGGCAGGCGCATGTCGGTGCCGCGCAACAGGCGGTCGAACACGGTACAGGCAAAACTGTCGGGCACGGCCGAGGCCTGGAGGAAGTGCTCGTCGATGCAGCCATCGGGGAACAATGCCCGCAGCGGCTCGATCAATCCGGCGTCCCAGCAGGCATGCACCACCCGGAAGCGTCCGGCATCGATAAACAGCGGCAGTTCATAGAACCACTGCTGGAAGTCATGCCAGTCACCCGGATGATGTTCGAACTGGGTTAACGTTTCATGCAGCAATCGAGCGTGGCGCGGCGTGTGTTCGCGCACGAACTGCTTGCCACTGCCAGGCAATGCCGGGGTTACCCAGCCCAGGGCGTTGAATTCATGGTTACCCATGATGCACAGCGCCTGCCCTGCCTCGACCATGTCGTGGACGATGTGCAGCGCCTCGCGAATCCGTGGGCCGCGGTCAATGATATCGCCGACGAACACCGCCATGCGCGAGGCATGACGCCAAACGCCGGCTTGCTTGTGATAACCGAGCCGGTCGAGCAAGTGCTCAAGGGTCAGAGCGCAACCGTGCACGTCACCGATCAGGTCGTAGCTACGCGCGGGATCGAGCATCAGTCGCCTCCACCACCCAACCTGCTGCCCCAGCCGAGTTTGGTCCGGCACACTTCATAGTAGTTGTGGTCGAGGGGGTGGATCAGCCGCAACTTCTGGGCTTTCTTGCTGATGGTGATGGTGTCGCCGGGCGCACAGGTAAAGTGGTTCTGCCCGTCACACGAGACTTGCGGGTATATCTGCATATCCTTGGACACGACGATTTTCAGCTCACTGTTGCCATCGACCACAATCGGCCTGCCTGACAAGGTATGGGGGTACATCGGCACAATCACAATGGCGTCGAGCTTGGGATGCATGATCGGGCCACCGGCAGAAAGCGCATAGGCCGTGGAGCCCGTGGGCGTGGCGACGATCAGGCCGTCGGCCTTCTGACTGCAGACGAACTGGCCGTCGATGTACAGCTCGAACTCGATCATGCGCGTCGATTTGCCGGGGTGCAGCACCACATCGTTCAGTGCATCGCCCTGGCCAATGGCTTCGGCGTGGCGACGAACTTCAGCTTGCAACAGGAAGCGGTTCTCCACCAGATAGTGGCCATCGAGCACTTCGGCGACCTTGATTTCCAGCTCATCGGGGCGGATGTCAGTGAGAAACCCCAGGCTGCCCCGGTTGATGCCGAGCACCGGGATATTGTGCCTGGCCAGCGCCCGTGCCGCGCCAAGCAGACTGCCATCACCGCCCACCACAATGACCATGTCACAGACTTCACCGAGCATCTTGCGCGACGAGGTCTGCAAACCGTGGCCCGGCAGGACTTCGGCAATGGTGTCCTCAAGGATCACGTGCAGGTGACGATCGAGCAGAAAACGTTTCAGTCGGCGGACGGTATCCAGCACCTGGGAACTGCCGAGGCGTCCGATGATGCCGATATTACGAAATTGCTCCATGGGGCTCCTATGGGGACGCGGGGGCCTGCGACGGCGAAAAACACGATTATGGGTGAAAGCGCGAGATAGACAAAATCCTTTCAGCCTCAAGGTGCACCCACGATTCGGGCTATGCTCGCAAGATGATCCTATTTCCAGATTTGCTGCAGTTACCCCACCAGTTGCGCCACCCCGAAGTGCGCGACCTGGCGTGGGTCATCCTCGCCCCGCCGATGCTCGGCGCCACGCCCTGGCCGCAGAGACATCCATTGGCTGGCAGTGACTGGGTACAGGCCCCGGAACACCTGGAAACCTGGCTTAGAAAACTCGACCGGGACAGTTACGGTTTGCTGCACTGGCTGGCCCAGGCCCGCACCCGACGCCTGGGCCTTTATTATGAACGGCTTTGGCAGTTTGCCGTGCAGCATGCGCCCGGCATCGAGTTGATTGCCGCCAACATGCCGATCCGCCGCGAAGGTCACACCCTGGGCGAGCTGGACCTGCTGCTGCGCGATCGCGACGGCGTGCATCACCTGGAACTGGCGATCAAGCTCTACCTCGGCCCGCAGAACGGCGACGGGCACGACACCGCGCAGTGGCTCGGTCCGGGCTGCCACGATCGGCTGGACCGCAAACTGGCCCACCTGAGCCAGCACCAATTGCCGATTTCCGCGCGTGCCGAGAGTCGCGAGGTGCTGGCGGCGCTGGATATCCGGGAGTTCAGCGCGCATTTGTGGTTGGGCGGTTATTTGCTCTACCCATGGCCGGGACAGGCGGCCTCGCCCAGTGGCGCGCACCCACAGCACTTGCGCGGTCGCTGGCTGCATCAAAAGGATTGGACGAGGTTTTTCGCACGGAGTCCGCCCGGCCGCTGGCAACCCCTGCCCCGCCATGCCTGGCTGGCACCGGCGCACTATCCCGCGGAGCAGACCTGGGACGATGAACAGTTGCAAGCTTGGCTCAGCGATCTGGAGCCTTTGGCGCCGGCGCAATTGCTGGTACGCCTGACGGAAAATGCCCACGGCGATTGGGAGGAAGCGGAACGGTTGTTCCTGGTGTCGGATCTTTGGCCGAATGTGCCGGGGCAGTATTGAGTTTTTCGCTGGCTGAACTCCCCCCCCTTCGCGAGCAGGCTCGCTCCCACAGGGGAATGCATTTTAACTGTGGGAGCGAGCCTGCTCGCGAAGGGGCCACCTCAGTCACAACCGAATCACATGCCCCTCCACCGGCGCGACCTGTCCATGGAACAGGCGTGAAATAACCGACTGCGCCGCTTCGTAACCCTGGCTTTCCACCACCTTCAGCAATGGCGCTTCACTGGCCGTCACTTTCCGGAAAAACGCCTGCAAACCCTCGCCGATATGCTGGCTGACCCCTTCCGGCCCCCAATCGGCATTACGCTTGCGAATCTGGATCGGCGCAAAAAAGAACACCGGCTGCGGGCCCTCGATGGCTGTCAATCGCGCCTCATCGGTGCTTTGTGCCGAGCCGGCGAAACAACTGTAGGCCAGCTGTCCGGCGAAATGCCGGTGCACCTGGTCACGCAGCTCAAGGTCGCCGGAAAAATCCACATACAGTGTTGCACGATCATTGGGCACGTCCGCCAAATCCGCGTAAGACACCGCTCGCTCGTAACAACCAAGACTCTCGACAAAAGCCTTGTTACCGGTTGAAGTCAGCGCAACGCGTTCCACGCCGGCAAGATTGCCCAGGCAGACTGCGGTGCCGTAGGCGGTTTTGCTCGAGGCGCTGGAGAACACCAGTCGAGTTGCACCAAAGAACTGCTTGTCCTGCAAAAAGTCCGCGAGCATCGAAGAGGTCAGAAACAAGGGCTTGAGTAAAATCTGCAGGTTTTCGGTCTCCGGGCTGTAGTACGAATCCCAACTGCAGCGGGTGTATTGGTTGTACGCCGAGGTCAACCCGAGTCGATGCTCGGCACCGTCGTAGAAACCACGTTCGGTCACCCGTTCAGGGCGCATCCACAGATGGCTGGCAATCGGGAAATACCCGTAGAAACGTTCCCCGACCTTGATGCCAGCCACGTCAGAGGCCACGACATCGGCAAAGCCCCAGGCAGGGACGTGCCCCCACTGCTCTAATCCTGTAGGAAAGAACCCCCAGTAGTTCATCGAATTGCCATAGGCGGCGTAAGTAATGTTATTGGTCGTCAGCGCGCAACGGTCAATCTTCAAGATCACCTCGCCGGCCGCCGGAATCAGACTTCGCTGCAGCTCTTCAATCCGACTCTGGTCCAAGGCGTTTTTACGGGTTATCAGCCGTGTTACCGTACATGAACTTTGCATCCTTCAATCTCCTGCTGCGCTAGTGTGGCGGGTAGCACCAGAGTAATGGCCGCCGATGAAGAGCGGGTTCGGAAACACCAGGGGCGGCGCGCCCAACGTCAATCCCCGGGCAAAACCGCTGAAACGGCCGAGTCAGGCCCGGGCGATTTTCACCGTCGAAGCGATTTACCAGGCTTTTGTTCGGATTTGGCGCAGAAACGGTTGGCCTGGCTTGACCACCCGGGAAGTGGCACTTGAAGCAGGCGTTGCGATTGGCACGCTGTACGACTATTTCCCGAGCAAGGAAGCCCTGCTCTCCGGCTATATCCGACATCGACTGGATGCCTTGTTGCAGCATCTGGATGAAGCGGTTGTGCAAGCCAATGAACTGGACTGGGCAACCCGGATTAAACGCCTCATCCGCCTGACCTGTACCCCCGACGATGAGCACCAGCCCTTTTTCAACCATGCCGTGCTGCTCATCGAACACCAGATCGCCGAGCCCAAACACCATCGAAGGCTGTTCGACGAGCTGTCGCAGAAATGGCGCGAAGCGATCGCAGCCTGTGGCGATCTGCCTGTACCCCCCTCACAGGCGACTATCGATGCCTGGGTCATCATGGCGTGGGGCGGACGGCGTTATTGTGTCACCGCGCAACCAGCGGCGGCGCAAACCGCCGCATGGTTGTCGGAAATGGAAACAATGATTTGTAGCCGACTGGCTAACGGTTCGTAATCCGATGCATCAAAGCTTCTTGTGTTGCTCGACCCACTTGCCATAGGCATCGACGAACTTCTGCAAGAACGGCCTGACGGATTCCGACAGGTTGCCCGCCTCGTCGAACGCGGCACCGGCGCCACTGAGGTAGGCTTCCGGTTGTTGCATCATCGGCACATCGAGAAACACCATGGACTGGCGCAAGTGGTGATTCGCACCGAATCCACCGACCGCACCCGGCGAAACACTGATCACCGCACCCGGCTTGCCACTCCAGGCACTCTTGCCATAAGGGCGCGAACCCACGTCAATGGCGTTCTTCATCGGGGCAGGCACCGAACGATTGTATTCCGGGGTAACGAACAGCACTGCGTCGGATGAACTGACTTGTTGTCGGAAAGTACTGTAGGCTGCCGGCGGTGAAGCACCATCGATGTCTTCGTTGTAGAGCGGCAAATCCCCGATTTCGACGATGTTGAGCTTGAGGTTGGCCGGCGCCAGATCCGCCAGCGCGAGGGCGACCTTACGGTTGATCGATGCTTTACGCAGGCTGCCGACCACTACGGCGATGTTATAGACATTACTCATGGAAGACGCTCGATTGTCCGTGGGAGGAGCCTGTAGTTATAGATGATCAGGCGACGGTTCAGCCAATAAACACAGTATTGTGCGTCCTGATATATTTTTTTTACGTAGGAAAACTTACCGTGCCCAGTGGCGGTCTACCCCACCGCACATTGAGTGATTTATCTCCAGAGGTTCTAAGCAGATGGCAGCAGTACTCGTCGGTCAGTTCCATGCAAGAGATGCGGAAGGCCGTGTTTATTCCGTACATGAGTTCCAGGAATCCACCCAGTCCGCTGACGGCACGTCTGTCACCACGTACAAACTGGCAATTGGCGACCGCGTCAACAAACTCGATAACAACGAGTTTCAATTGGTGCAAACGGGTGTAACGCTGATCCGCGAACCGGAACCGATCGCCGCTTCATAACTCGGTGTTATGAGCAGAAGTCATATGCGCAGACTTGGGTTAGGATTCAGTCCTGACTCCTTCTTCACCTGCTGAACATGGACTTCACGCATGCGCTTACGCCATATCGAAGTGATCCAGGCGCTCTTGCAAACCGGTCACCTGGGCACCGCCGCTGAATGGCTGCAGTTGCCGGTGGCCGAAGTCGAACGCATTTTGCGCGACGCCGAGGATCAGTTGGGCTTCATGCTGTTCGCAAGCGTTCGCGGACGCTTGCAGGCCACGCGTGAGGCGCGGGCGTTGCAGGTCGAAATCACCCGTGTCTACGATGCACTCGAACCGGTGCAGCGCCTGGCGAGCAGCCTGAGGCAATACCTGGCCGCGCCGTTACGCATCATCTGCACCCCGCCCCTCGCCCAGCAATTGTTGCCGCACAGCATCGCCGCGCTGCGCCGACGCTTGCCTGACGCACCCTGTACGCTCCTGAGCCACCCCACACGCGAGATCGTGCGCAGCCTGCTGCTTCGCGAAAGCGACCTGGGCTTGAGCCTGCATGATCCCGATCACGCCGATATTCATTGCCAGCCAATCGCTCACGGCAAGCTGCAGCTGCTCGCCCCTCACGGCTGGCTGCAACCCAAGCAGAAGTACATCTCGCTCCAGGACCTGGCCGGCCAGGCGATGGTCGGGCTTGAAGGCCATGACCCGCTGAGCCCGGCGCTTGAAAACAAACTGCATGCGCTGCGGCCGGCGCCGGTGATACAGACGCGTGTGCAAACCCACCAGATGATGCGCAGCATGGTCGAGGCCGGTGAAGGCCTGGCCATTGTCGACCCTTTCACCGCCCTGGGCGCCAAATCGACCGGGCTCGACGCCTGCCCGCTGGCACCGGCCGTGCCGATCACCCTCTACGCCCTGACCCTGAAAAACGGCGAGCCCTCGCCAGCCCTTCAGGCTTTGCTGGCGATCATCACGGAACAAGCCGCGGTGATGTTGGCGAACTGATGGGGCTTTCCAGCGGGTTGTCGAACAATCGGTACCAGAACAGCGCCACTTCGGCAGTATTGGGGTCAATACCCCGATAACGCAGATGGTCAATGCCACCGATCATGAAGCCGCAACGCTCGTAAAGCCGACAGGCGCCCAAGTTGTTGTTCTGGGTTTCCAGCATGACGCCGGGCAGTTTCTTCTTGCGACTCCAGAACTGCGCCACATCCAGCAACGCCTTGGCCACACCGTGTCGCCTGGCCGGCGCATGCACCGCCAACTCATCGATATGGGCAAAACCGTTCCAGTTGGTGCTGATCACCAGGTGGCCAACAGGTTCGTCGTCCAGGTACGCCATGAAAATCGCGCTGTCGGCGGCATCGCGAAAGCTGCTGAACTCTTCCGGATCGATGCCATAGCATTTGCGATAAGGGGTGATGGGCGTGACCTGCCACTTCTCTACCGGCTGGCCGATTTCGGCAGCGCCGTAGGCGGCGACTTCAAAACTGAAATCACTGCCCCATATATAAGCGGCAAAGCCCTCGTCGGCCACGCGCACCGACAGCCCTGGGTAATTCGGATTCATAACCGGTTGCATACTGGGAAAGGTCCTCATTCCTTGATGCAATCGACGGTGTAGTGCCGTCCATTGCCCTCGTCTTCGTGTTGCAATCCATGCACATCAGCGACGAAACCCGGGAAACTGCTGTCGAACGTGCGAGCAAACGCCAGGTAGTCGATGATCGAGCGGGTCGCCTCGGTAAAGCGCTCTCCGGGCATGATCAACGAAATGCCCGGCGGGTATGGCACCAGCATCACGGCGGCGATACGTCCGTCCAGCGCATCGATCGAAACCGCTTCGACTTCGCCACGTACCAGATGATCATACGCATCCGCCGGCTTCATGGCGATTTGTGGCAGTACGGTGTACATCCGCTTGAGATGCTTGGCCGTGGCATTACTGCGATAACAGGCGTGCAACTGATCGCACAAGTCTCGCAAGCCCATGCCCTGATAGCGCGCGCCGTGCTGTTGCGCCACGCAAGGCAGGCAGCTGGCCAGACTGACGTTGGCGTCGTAGCTGCGCTTGAACTCCAGCAACTCGGTCAGCAACGTGCTCCACTTGCCCTTGGTGATCCCCATCGAAAACAACACCAGGAACGAATACAGCCCGGTCTTTTCGACCACCAGCCCGCGCTCCCAGAGAAACTTGCTGACCACGGCCGCCGGAATTCCGCGCTCGCTGAGCGCACCGCCCGCGGTCAGGCCCGGCATCACCAGGCTGACCTTGATCGGATCGAGCAAGACATAGTCGTCGCTCACTTCGCCAAAGCCGTGCCAGTCATCCGCAGGTTGCAGCAGCCAGTCCTCGGTCACCACACGGTCGATGCCTTCGACCGACGGCGGCTGCCAGATGGAAAACCACCAATCGTCGGCGGCGATATGCTGGCGCAGATTGGCCAGCGCCCGGCGAAAGCTCAGGGCCTCGTCGAACATCTCCTGCAACAGCGAACGCCCGGCCCCGCCCTCCATCATCGCCGACGCCACATCCAGCGACGCGATGATGCCGTACTGCGGTGACGTGGAAATATGCATCATGAAGGCTTCATTGAAACGATCACGGTCCAGTTGCCGGGCGCCGCCGTCCTGCACATGGATCATCGACGCCTGGCTGAACGCCGCCAGCAGCTTGTGCGTGGAATGGGTGGTGAACACCAGCGGGCTGTCTTCACTGCGGGACGTGCCCATGCCGTAGCGGCCGGTGAAAAACTCATGGAACGCCGCATAGGCGTACCAGGCTTCATCGAAATGCAAGACTTCGACGCTATTGCCCAATTGCTGCTTGATCAGTTCGGCGTTGTAGCAGAGGCCGTCGTAGGTTGAATTGGTCACCACCGCCAGCTTGACCTTCGGCGTCCGGCCCTTGGTCAACGGACTGGCTTCGATCTTGGCCTGGATCGATTCGCGGCTGAACTCACTCAGCGGAATCGGCCCGATGATCCCCAGTTCATTGCGCTCCGGGCACAGGTACAGCGGAATGGCACCGGTCATGATGATCGAGTGCAACACCGACTTGTGGCAATTGCGATCAACCAGCACCAGATCGTCGCGAGCAACCATCGAATGCCAGACAATCTTGTTCGCTGTCGAGGTGCCGTTGATCACGAAGAAGGTGTGATCGGCGCCAAAGTTACGCGCTGCCCGCGCCTCCGCCTCTGCCAGGGGCCCGGTGTGATCCAGCAGTGAGCCCAGTTCCGGCACCGAGACCGATAGATCCGAACGCAGGGTGTTTTCCCCGAAGAACTGATGGAAAGCCTGCCCTACCGGGCTCTTGTGATACGCCACCCCTCCACCGTGACCGGGGGTGTGCCAGGAATAATTGGAATCGGCGGTGTGCTGCACCAACGCCTTGAAGAACGGCGGCAGTAAGCCATCGAGGTACTTGCGCGCGGCCCGCGCCACCTGGCGTGCGAGGAATGGCACGGTGTCTTCGAACAGATACAGAATGCCGCGCAACTGATTGAGCTCGGCCATGGCGTCGGCGGGGGCGTTTTCCAGGGTCACTTGCTCGCCGAGGGCGAAAATGGGCAGGTCCGGCGCCCGCACTCGCGCCAGCCCGATCAGCTCGGCCATATTCTGTAATAAATGCGAATGGGCACTGGCGTCTTCTGCCGCTATCAGCATGCACGAGAGACCATGATGGGTCGACGCGACCAGCCGGCCTTCGGTGTAGTCCATCGCCGAGACGATACTGAAACCTTCCTGCTCCAGTTCCCGGGCGATACCCCGCACGCGATCACCAGCGACGGTGTCGGCCTTGATGTCGCGATGAACGATCAGGACCGGGAATTTCAGATCTTTATACATGGGGCTCAGTGTCCTGAGGCGGCAGGCCAGAGCCTGTCAATCACCTCAGGGTAGAGGGTTGGAGCGGATGTGGCGAGTGCGACGCACTGAAATGGGTCAACTGATCGGCGTGAAGATCAAAAGATCGCAGCCTCGCTTCACTCTGCAGGAGCTGTCGAGTGAAACGAGGCTGCGATCTTGTTAACGGACCTATGCCGAAGCCTCAGCCTCAGCCTCAGCCAATTGCAACCAAAGCGCCGGCCCACCGGCGGATTTGCTGATGATTTCCAGGCGCGCCATGTGCTGGGCCAGCTCTTCTTCAGTGGCGCGAATGATGCGCGCTGGCTGACGGTCGGCCGGCAGGCGGCGGATTTCAGTGGCGGAGTTGTCCGCACCCTCGCCGGAACCATTACCGTCCGACGCATTGCCCGCCAGGGACAGGCTGGTCTGGCCGCCGGTCATGGTCAGGTAGACGTCGGCCAGGATCTCGGAGTCGAGCAAGGCGCCGTGCAGCTCACGGCCGGAGTTGTCGACGCCATAGCGCTTGCACAAGGCGTCGAGGCTGTTGCGCTGCCCCGGGTGACGTTCCCGGGCCATCATCAAGGTATCGAGGATCGAGCAGTGCTGGGTGATGTCCGCACGATCGTGCTGGCCCATCAGGGCAAATTCGTTGTTGATGAAGCCAACGTCGAACGCCGCGTTATGGATGATCAGCTGCGCGCCCTTGATGAATTCGAAGAACTCTTCGGCCACCTCGGCGAAACGCGGCTTGCCCACCAGGAATTCGTTGGTGATGCCGTGGACGCCGATGGCGCCCTCGTCACTTTCGCGGTCCGGTTGCAGGTAAACGTGAAAATGCCGGCCAGTGAGGCGCCGACCGATCAGCTCGACACAACCGATCTCGATAATCCGGTGGCCGTCGGTCACCGGCATGCCGGTGGTTTCGGTGTCGAGTACAACGGATCTGGTGGCCATCGGGTGCTCAGCTCTCAATCGGTCAATCGGGCAAAAGCGGCGATATTAACACGCTTGCCGGGGTCTTTCAGATACACCGTGTCACGGCCTTCGCGAGCAGGCTCGCTCCCACACTGGATCGCAGGTGAACGCAGAATTTGCGCTCAAGGAGATCAAATGTGGGAGCGAGCCTGCTCGCGAAGGCAGCGACACAGTATGTCTTTGGCGTTGAATTCAGGCCTGTTTGAAGCCGCGCACTTCATCCACGCCACGGTTGGCCAGTTGATCCGCCCGTTCGTTGCCGTGATGGCCAATGTGCCCACGTACCCATTTCCAGGTGACGTTGTGGCGATTGACCTGCTCGTCCAGCAGCATCCACAGGTCAGCGTTCTTGACCGGTTCCTTGGCTGCGGTTTTCCACCCGCGTTTTTTCCAGTTGGCCATCCACTCGTTGATGCCTTTCATCACGTATTGGGAGTCGGTCACCAGCAACACATCGCACGAACGCTTGAGCTCTTCCAGGCCACGAATCGCGCCCATCAGCTCCATGCGGTTGTTGGTGGTATTGGCTTCGCCTCCCCAAAGTTCTTTCTCCACGCCCTTGCACACCAGCAATGCGCCCCAGCCGCCAGGGCCAGGGTTGCCCTTGCAGGCGCCATCGGTGAAGAGTTCTACGCTATCGCTCATGCCAATCTATCCAGAAAATGCAGTGGTTCGCCAATTGAAGATCGACGACGCCCAGGACCGGGGCAACCCCGGTCGGAAAAAAGGAAGTATCACGGTTCGATGTTACGACGATTGACCTTGGCCATCGGCAACGGGATCAGCTTGCCCATCGGCTCGCGACGCTCCTGACGGAGCGGTCGCAGGCCTACCACGATCTTGCGCGCCACCAGTAGATAGAAGCCGCCACCGGACAATTGCCAGTCACCGGCCTTGCGCTCCCAGCCGGCCAGGCGAGCCTGCCACGTGGGTGAAGCCAGCGGCGGACGATAGCACCCGAAGCGGCGTTTCTCCAGCGCGAAGCCCAGCAGGTTCAGCCAGTCCGCCACCCGCGAGGGGGAAATGCAGCGTGCCTTGCGCAATCCGTCATGGGCAAACACATGGCGCAGTCCCCAAGTACTCCAGGGATTGATGCCGATGATCAGCAAATGCCCGCCGGGCCGCACGCTGCTGGCCGCCTCCCGCAGCAAACCGTGGGGCGACAGGCAGAAATCCAGCCCATGCTGCAGCACCACCACATCGGCGGCATGCTCACTCAGCGGCCAGGCTTGCTCCTCGCAGACGATCTCGACCCCGGGCAACGGTGCACCCAGGCGCACGTTGCGCTGCACCTGCGGCGCCGACGGCGGGGTCTGGGCCGACGGCCCGTAATGCACCAGGTAGCCTCCGAAGAAACGCCCCAGCTCGTCTTCGAGCATGCGCCGCTCTTCATCCAGCAGCAGTTGCCCAAGGGGACCGGACAGCCAGTCACGTGCTGCGCTGATCAACGCCAGCCAGTCAGGATCAGCCTGAGCGAACGCTTTATCGGTCATTGCATTCTCCAACGCGCCAGGAAGTTCTAAGATGCGCCATTGTTTTCCGCTTGGCGAATCCGACGATGATACAGATCACTGCCCTGCCCGCCTTCACCGACAACTACATCTGGTTGTTACAAGACCCCGACACCCGACGTTGCGCGGTGGTCGACCCGGGCGATGCCGCGCCCGTAAACGCCTGGCTCGCGGCCAATCCGGGCTGGGTCCTGAGCGATATTCTGATCACTCACCATCATCATGACCATGTCGGTGGCGTCGAACAGCTCAAGAAAGCGACGGACGCGACCGTCTATGGTCCTGCCAGCGAAAGCATCCCCAAGCGGGACATCGCGCTCAAGGATAACGATCGTATCAATGTGCTGGGCCATGACTTCGAGATCATTTCGGTGCCCGGTCATACCCTGGGACACATTGCCTATTATCACCCCGGCCTGCTGTTTTGTGGCGACACCCTCTTCGCGGCAGGTTGCGGGCGCCTGTTCGAAGGCACGCCCCAACAGATGTACACCTCGCTGTCGCGCCTTGCCGCGCTTCCCGAGGACACCCGGGTGTATTGCACCCATGAATACACTCTGAGCAACCTGCGCTTCGCTGCCGCGGTCGAACCCGGCAACGCCGACACCCTTGAACGCCTGGCCAGCGTGGCCCGTCAGCGCGAAGCCGGCATCATCACGCTGCCCTCCACGGTGGCCCTGGAAAAACGTACAAATCCGTTTTTGCGTACCGGTGAAACATCCGTTAAAGAAAAAGCGGATGAACGGACCGGCACCGATAACTCCGCGCCCGATATGGTTTTTGCTGCACTAAGGGCCTGGAAAGATACGTTCTGAGCAGTTTGCACGATGGTCCAAAAACTCTGAAAGGTTGACCGCAGAGGGTGTGCTTTCTAGAATCGCCCGACATTTTTGCCCGGAACTTACTTCCAGCCAATGTCGTCATCTATACGCAAAGCCATCAATTCGGACGCACTGACCCGCCTGGCGCAAGCCATAGCGGTGGCTGTGTCCGCGACATTGGCGGGCTGTTCCAGTCATGTGCCGCAGACCGATGCGGCACACGCACCGAATATTGCCGCGCGCGCCAAGCAGAAACCCGTCTTCCTCACTGAAAAGCCCAGCCCACAGATCCCGCAGGATGTCTGGGAGCGTATGCGCCAGGGTTTCCAGCTGCAGGATGGCCTGGGCGTCAACCCGCGCATCGAGCAGCAACGACTGTGGTTCGCCAGCAACCCGTCGTTTCTCGAAAACGCCGGCGATCGCGGCAGCCTGTACATCCACTACATCGTCGAGCGCCTTGAAGAACGCAACATGCCGCTGGAACTGGCGCTGCTGCCAGTGATTGAAAGCGCCTACAACCCGATGGCTTATTCCCGGGCCAATGCAGTGGGCTTGTGGCAGTTCATTCCCTCCACCGGACGTTACTTCAACCTGCGCCAGACCCGTTTTTATGATGGCCGGCGCGATATCACCGCTTCGACGACGGCGGCCATGGACTACCTGACCCGCCTGCACGACATGTTCAACGGCGACTGGCTGCTGGCCCTGGCCGCCTACAACGCCGGTGAAGGCACGGTCAGCCGTGCCATCGAACGCAACGAGCGACTCGGCCTGCCAACCGATTACTGGAACCTGCCCCTGCCCGCCGAGACCCAGGCCTATGTGCCGAAGTTGCTGGCACTCTCGCAGGTGGTGATGGCGCCGGACGCCTACGGCGTGAACCTCAACCCGATTGCCAACGAACCGTATTTCCAGGTCGTCGAAATCAACCAGCGCATGGACCTGTCCAAGGTCGCCGCGGTGGCCAACATCGACGAAGACGAACTGTTCCAGCTCAACCCCGCTTTCAAGCAACGCACCACCATCGACGGCCCGCAGCACTTGCTGGTACCCACCTCCAAAGCACAACTGCTGACCACCAGCCTGCAGACCATGCGCCCCGAAGAGTTGATCAGCAAGAAGCAGCTCAAGCCGGTTTTCGAAGGCGCGGACGATACGCAACTGGCGAGCGCCAAACGTAGCTATCGGGTCAAACGCGGCGATAACCTGGGCTCCATCGCCAAGGCCAACAATGTCGACGTCAAGGACTTGCAACGCTGGAACAAGTTGAGCGGCAAGAATCTCAAGCCTGGCCAGACGCTGGTCATGCAAGACACCGGCAAGCGCAACTCGGGACGCATCAACACCGTGGTCGCGGCCAAGTCGAAGACCCAGAAGCCGCAGTCGCAATACAAAGTCCAGCAAGGCGATTCGCTATACATGGTGGCCAAGCGCTTCAACGTTGAAATGCAGCACCTCAAGCGCTGGAATCCTCGTGTCGGCCAGGCGTTGAAGCCGGGGCAAATGTTGACGGTTTCCAGTCCGCATTAAAAATTGATGTGATGCCGAAAAGATCGCAGCCTGCGGCAGCTCCTACAGGGGAATACGTTTCCCTGTAGGAGCTGCCGCAGGCTGCGATCTTTTTTGTACCCGAACACTGCTTTCGAACCCCGTCTTTTTCCTGTCCATACAAGCTGTTACTGTACGATCCACAATGCCCAAGCCGCCCGGATCGGATTCCTTATTTGAAGCGTCCCCTCCTCCTGCTCCTGATCAGCCTGGCCTTGAGTTCCACCGCAAGCGCGACGATCAGCGAAAGCCACGGTTATGCGCAGTTCGGCACGCTCAAGTACCCGGCCAGATTTACCCACTTCGACTGGGTCAACCCGCAAGCGCCCAAGGGCGGTACGTTGCGGGTCATGGCATTTGGCACCTTCGATACGCTCAACCCCTACACTTTCAAGGGCACGAGCCCGGTTGCAACATCCAATTTCCTGCAATACGGCATCAACGAGCTCAACGAGCCGCTGATGGTCGGCACTGGCCAATACGCGCCGTCAGGTGACGAGCCGACCTCCAGTTACGGCCTGATCGCCCAATCGGTGGAATACAGTGAGGACCGCAGCTGGGTCGTCTTCAATTTGCGTCCGCAAGCCCGCTTCCACGACGGCACGCCAATCACCGCCTTTGATGTGGCATTCTCCTACCGCCTGCTGCTCAAGGAAGGCCACCCGCAATATCGCACCAACCTGCAGGAAGTGTCGCGGGTCGACATCCTCAACCCCCTGCGTATACGGTTCGTGTTCAAGCGTGCCGGCAATCCCTTGCTAATCCTGCGTCTGGGGGAGTTGCCAGTGTTGCCGCAGCATTACTGGAAAGGCCGCGACTTCAAGGCGACCACCTTCGAGCCGCCGCTGGGCAGCGGGCCGTATCGCATCACCTCGGTTGCGCCGGGACGACAGATCGTGTTCGAGCGAGTCAAGGACTATTGGGGCAAGGACCTGCCAGCCAATCGCGGCAAGTACAACGTCGATCGCATGGAAGTCGAGTTCTATCGTGACAGCGATGTCGCGTTCGAAGCGTTCAAGGCCGGCGAGTTCGACATCTATATCGAGCACCAGGCAAAAAACTGGGCCACCGGCTATGACTTTCCGGCGATTCGTCGTGGCGAGGTGATCAAGGCGCAGATCCCGCACCAGATCCCGACCCAGACCCAGGGCCTGTTCATGAACAGCCGCCGCGCGACGTTCGCCCAAGCGAGGGTTCGCGAAGCACTGGGCCTGATGTTCGACTTCGAGTGGACCAACCGCACGTTGTTCAGCGGCGCCTACCAACGCGCCATGAGTTACTACCCCAACAGCGAGTTTTCCGCCAGCGGACTTCCAGTCGGCCACGAATGGCTGTTACTCAAGCCGTATCGCGAGCAATTGCCAGCGAGGTTGTTCACCGAGCCTTTCAGCCTGCCGCAGACCCAGGGTCGCGGCATTCCCCGGGATACCCTGCGCAAAGCCTTGGCCCTGCTTGCCGAAGCCGGCTGGAAGCTCAACGGCCAGCGCTTGCAGAACGCGGCCGGGCAACCGCTGCGCCTGGAGATTTTGCTGGTCAACCCGAACCTGGAGCGCATCCTTCAACCCTATGTCGAAAACCTGGCCAGCATCGGCATCGACGCCAAGCTGCGCACGGTCGATCGTGCACAGTACAAGCAGCGCCTCGATCAGTTCGATTTCGACATGATCCTGATGACCCTTAACCAGACCCTCAGCCCGGGCCTGGAGCAATGGCAGTACTTTCATTCCAGCCAGGTCACGGTCAAGGGCAGCAAGAACTACGCAGGCATTGCCAATCCGGTGGTGGACCACCTGCTCGAACAATTGCTCGCCGCCAAGACCCGCGATGAACAAGTCGCCGCCGGCAAGGCACTCGACCGCACACTGCTGTGGCAGCACTACATCATTCCCAACTGGTACCTCAATTATCACCGCCTGGCCTACCGTAACCGGTTTGGCTTCGTCACGACGCCGCCCTACACCCTGGGCCTGAGCGCGTGGTGGCTGAAATCTTCGGAGAAAGATCGATGAAACCCGCAAGCGCGCTACTCCTGCAGGCCAGCGCTCTGTTGTTCGCAGGATGGGCCTTCGCCGCCCCGCAACATGCCCTGACCCTGTACAACGAACCGCCGAAATACCCGGCTGACTTCAAGCATTTCGACTACGTCGACCCGGACGCGCCCAAAGGCGGAAAATTCCGTCAGGCCGGGTTCGGCGGGTTTGACAGCCTCAACCCGTTCATCAGCAAGGGCGTGTCGGCCAACGACATCGACTTGATCTACGACACCCTGGCCCGACAGAGCCTGGATGAACCTTTCACGGAATATGGCCTGATCGCCGGCAAGATCGAAAAAGCCCCGAACAACGACTGGGTGCGTTTCTATTTGCGGCCCGAAGCGCGTTTCCATGATGGGCATCCGGTTCGCGCCGATGACGTGGTGTTCAGCTTTCAGACCCTGGTCAAGGATGGCGCACCGATGTACCGCGGCTACTACAGCGATGTCGAAGACGTGGTCGCCGAAGATCCGCTGACCGTAGTGTTCAAGTTCAAGCACAGCAACAACCGCGAATTGCCGTTGATCCTTGGTCAGTTGCCGGTGCTGCCCAAGCACTGGTGGGCGAGCCGCGACTTCAACAAGGGCAACCTGGAAGTCCCACTGGGCAGCGGCCCGTACAAGGTTACCGAAGTGAAGGCCGGGCGCTCGGTGCGCTATGAGCGGGTCAAGGATTACTGGGGCAAGGACCTGCCGATCAACCGCGGCTTCTACAACTTCGACGTGATGACCACCGACTACTACCGCGACAATACGGTGGCGCTGGAAGCCCTGAAGGCCGGGCAGTTCGATTACTGGTTGGAGATGACCGCGAAGAACTGGGCCAACGCCTACAATATCCCGGCGGTGACCGAAGGCCGGCTGATCAAGGAACAGATCCCCAACGGCAATCCCACCGGTATGCAAGGCTTCGTGTTCAATCTGCGCCGCCCGCTGTTCCAGGACGTGCGCGTGCGCCAGGCCCTGACCCTGCTGCTGGACTTCGAATGGACCAACAAGCAATTGTTCAACGGTGCCTACGCAAGGACCCGCAGTTACTTCGAGAACTCGGAAATGGCTGCCACCGGCTTGCCCGATGCCGATGAGTTGGCAATCCTCGATCCGTTTCGCGGCAAGATTCCCGAGCAGGTATTCAGCGAGGCGTTCCAGAATCCCGTGACCGACGCCAGTGGCATGATCCGCACCCAGCAACGCAAGGCTTACCAACTGCTGCAAGAGGCCGGCTGGCGCATCGCCGATGACAAGATGGTCGACGCCACCGGCAAACCGGTGAGCATCGAATTCCTGTTGGCCCAAACCGAATTCGAACGGGTCCTGCTGCCGTTCAAGCGTAACCTGAGCGACCTCGGCATCGAACTGGTGATTCGCCGGGTCGACGTTTCGCAGTACGTCAACCGCGTGCGCTCGCGGGACTTCGACATGATCGTCGGCAGCTTCCCGCAGTCCAATTCGCCGGGCAACGAACAGCGTGAGTTCTGGATGACCGCGGCCGCCGACAAACCCGGCAGCCGTAATTCCATGGGCCTGAAAGACCCGGTGGTGGACCAGTTGGTCGAACAACTCATCAACGCCGACTCACGAAGAAGCCTGGTGGCCCACGCCCGCGCGCTGGACCGCGTGCTGCAATGGGGCTATTACGTAATCCCCAACTGGCACATCAAGACCTGGCGCGTGGCGTACTGGAACCACATCGGCCACCCCAAGGTCTCGCCTAAATATGACATCGGCATCAACACCTGGTGGATCAAGCCCGATGCGAAACCGGCCATAGAGATCGAAACCAAATTGCAAGCCGACCCTGCGGGCACGGAGTAATCAGATGCTGGCGTATATTTTTCGGCGACTGCTGCTGATCATCCCGACACTGTTCGGCATCTTGCTGATCAACTTCGTGATCATCCAGGCCGCCCCCGGTGGCCCCGTGGAACAGATGATCGCCAAGCTCGAAGGCTTCGAAGGCGCCACCAGCCGCATCGCCGGCGGCGGCGCCGAGGTGTCGGTGGCCGGCTCCGCCTATCGCGGCGCACAAGGCCTGGACCCGGCGCTGATCAAGGAAATCGAGCACATGTACGGCTTCGACAAATCGGCGCCGGAACGCTTATGGATCATGGTCAAGAACTATGCCTCCCTGGATTTTGGCGACAGCTTTTTCCGTGATGCCAAGGTCATCGACCTGATCAAGGAAAAGATGCCGGTATCGATCTCCCTCGGGTTGTGGAGCACCCTGATCATGTACCTGGTGTCGATCCCGTTGGGGATCGCCAAGGCCACGCGGCATGGCAGCCACTTCGACGTCTGGACCAGTTCGGCGATCATCGTCGGCTATGCGATCCCGGCATTCCTGTTCGCCATCCTGTTGATCGTGGTGTTTGCCGGCGGCAGTTACCTGGACTGGTTCCCGTTGCGCGGGCTGACCTCGAACAACTTCGACGAGTTGAGCATGGGCGGCAAGATCCTCGACTACTTCTGGCACCTGGCGCTTCCGGTGACCGCATTGGTGATCGGCAACTTCGCGACCATGACCCTGCTGACCAAAAACAGCTTCCTCGATGAAATCAACAAGCAGTACGTGGTCACCGCCAAGGCCAAGGGCCTGACCAATCAACGCGTGCTGTATGGTCATGTATTTCGCAACGCCATGCTGCTGGTGATCGCCGGTTTCCCCTCGGCATTCATCGGTATCTTCTTCACCGGTTCGTTGCTGGTGGAAGTGATCTTCTCCCTCGACGGCCTCGGCCTGATGAGTTTCGAAGCGGCGATCAACCGCGATTACCCGGTGGTCTTTGGCACCTTGTTCATCTTCACCCTGCTGGGGCTGGTGGTGAAGTTGATCGGCGACCTCACCTACACCTTCGTCGATCCGCGCATCGACTTCGAAAGCCGGGAGCATTGAGATGAACCTGTCCCCGCTCAATCGACGACGTTTCGAACTGTTCAAGGCCAACAAACGCGGCTGGTGGTCGCTGTGGCTGTTCCTGATCCTGTTCGGTGCCAGCCTTGGTGCCGAGTTGATCGCCAACGACAAGCCACTGGTAGTGCACTACGACAATGGCTGGTACTTCCCGGCCCTCAAGCGCTACCCGGAAACCACCTTCGGCGGCGAGTTCCCACTGGAAGCCAACTACAAGAGCCCGTACATCCGCGAACTGCTCAAGGCCAAGGACGCCTGGGTGTTATGGGCGCCGATTCCCTACAGCTACCAGAGCATCAATTACGACCTGAAGGTCCCTGCCCCCGCGCCGCCATCGGCCGATAACCTGCTGGGCACCGATGACCAGGGCCGCGATGTGCTGGCCCGGGTGATCTACGGCTTCCGCATTTCCGTGTTGTTTGCCCTCACGCTGACGTTGCTCAGCTCGCTCATCGGGGTGATCGCCGGCGCGCTGCAGGGTTTCTACGGTGGCTGGGTGGATCTGGCCGGGCAGCGTTTCCTGGAGATCTGGTCCGGTTTGCCGGTGCTGTACCTGTTGATCATCCTCGCGAGCTTCGTCCAGCCGAACTTCTGGTGGCTGCTGGGGATCATGCTGCTGTTTTCCTGGATGAGCCTGGTGGACGTGGTGCGCGCCGAGTTCCTGCGTGGGCGCAACCTTGAATACGTGCGTGCAGCCCGGGCCTTGGGCATGCAGAATGGCGCGATCATGTTTCGTCACATCCTGCCCAACGCCATGGTCTCGACCATGACTTTCATGCCGTTCATCCTGACCGGCGCCATTGGCACCCTGACCGCCCTGGACTTCCTTGGCTTCGGCTTGCCGGCCGGCAGTCCGTCACTGGGTGAACTGGTGGCCCAGGGCAAATCCAACCTGCAAGCGCCCTGGCTGGGCATGAGCGCGTTCGCGGTGCTGGCGTTGATGTTGAGTTTGCTGGTATTCATCGGCGAGTCCGCTCGCGATGCCTTCGACCCGAGGAAGTGAAATGAATCAGGACAATCTGATCGAAGTGCGCGACCTGGCCGTCGAATTCGTCGTTGGCGAGCGCTGCCAGCGAGTGGTCGAAGGTGTCAGCTTCGATATCAAGCGTGGCGAGACCCTGGCGCTGGTGGGCGAAAGCGGGTCCGGCAAATCGGTAACGGCGCATTCGATCCTGCGCCTGTTGCCCTACCCGCTCGCCCGGCACCCGTCGGGGACCATCGAATATTCCGGGCAGAACCTGCTCAACCTGAAAGAGAAAACCATCCGCCATATCCGCGGCAACCGGATCGCGATGATCTTCCAGGAGCCGATGACCTCGCTCAACCCGCTGCACTCGATCGAAAAGCAGATCAACGAGGTGCTGGGCATCCACAAGGGCCTGGTCGGCAAAATCGCGACCAAACGCACCCTGGAACTGCTGGAAATGGTCGGCATCCCGGAACCGGAAAAGCGTCTCAAGGCCCTGCCCCACGAATTGTCCGGCGGGCAGCGCCAGCGCGTGATGATTGCCATGGCCCTGGCCAACGAACCGGAACTGCTGATCGCCGACGAGCCGACCACCGCGCTGGACGTGACAGTCCAGCTTAAAATCCTCGAATTGCTCAAGGAACTGCAGGCCCGCCTGGGCATGTCGTTGCTATTGATCAGCCACGATTTGAACCTGGTGAAAAGAATTGCGCATCGCGTATGTGTCATGCAGCGCGGTTGCATCGTCGAACAGGCATCGTGCGAACAATTGTTCCGCGCGCCGCAGCATCCGTACACTCGGGAGCTGCTGGCAGCGGAGCCCAGCGGGACGCCTGCGACCAATGTCGTCGGCCCGCCCATGCTCACGGTCGAGGACCTGAAAGTCTGGTTCCCGATCAAGAAAGGCTTGCTGAAAAAGACCGTGGATTACGTCAAGGCAGTCGACGGCATCAATTTCAGCCTGCCCCAGGGCCAGACCCTGGGGATCGTGGGAGAAAGCGGTTCCGGCAAATCGACACTGGGCCTGGCGATCCTGCGCTTGATCGGCAGTAAAGGCGGCATCCGTTTTGAAGGCAAGCAGCTGGACAACCTTACGCAGCAACAGGTGCGGCCACTGCGGCGGGAAATGCAGGTGGTGTTCCAGGACCCCTTCGGCAGCCTGAGCCCGCGAATGTGCGTGAGCCAGATCGTCGGCGAGGGCCTGCGGATCCACAAGATGGGCACCGAGGCTGAACAGGAACAAGCGATTATTGCAGCACTCAAGGAGGTAGGTCTGGACCCGGAAACCCGGCACCGCTACCCCCACGAATTTTCCGGCGGGCAACGGCAGAGAATCGCCATTGCCCGGGCATTAGTGCTAAAACCGGCGTTGATTCTGCTGGACGAGCCGACTTCGGCCCTCGACCGCACCGTGCAACGCCAAGTGGTCGAGCTGTTACGATCACTGCAAAGCAAGTACAACCTGACGTATCTGTTTATCAGCCATGACCTGGCTGTCGTCAAGGCGCTGAGCCACCAGTTGATGGTGGTCAAGCAGGGCCAAGTGGTCGAACAGGGAGACGCGCAAAGCATTTTTGCCGCCCCCCAACATCCGTATACACAGCAGTTGCTGGAAGCCGCCTTCCTGGTTCCAGCCACTGCGCAATAACCTGAAAAGAGGAGCAACACATGGGTTTTCTCGCCGGTAAGCGCGTACTGATCGTCGGTGTCGCCAGCAAGCTGTCCATCGCATCCGGCATCGCTGCCGCCATGCATCGCGAGGGCGCTGAGCTTGCCTTCACTTATCAGAACGACAAACTCAAGGGTCGTGTCGAAGAATTCGCACAGGGCTGGGGTTCGAGCCCTGAGCTGTGCTTCCCGTGCGACGTGGCCAGCGATGCGGAAATCGCCAAGGTCTTCGAAGAGCTGAGCAAGAAGTGGGACGGCCTGGACTGCATCGTGCACTCCGTAGGCTTCGCCCCGGGCGATCAACTGGACGGCGACTTCACCGAAGCCACCACCCGTGAAGGTTTCCGCATCGCTCACGACATCAGCGCCTACAGCTTCGTGGCCCTGGCCAAGGCCGGCCGCGAAATGATGAAAGGCCGCAATGGCAGCCTGCTGACCCTGTCGTACCTGGGCGCCGAGCGCACCATGCCCAACTACAACGTGATGGGCATGGCCAAGGCATCCCTGGAAGCTGGCGTGCGTTACCTGGCCGGCTCCCTGGGCCCGGACGGTACTCGCGTGAACTGCGTATCGGCTGGCCCGATCCGCACCCTCGCCGCTTCCGGCATCAAGAACTTCCGCAAGATGCTGGCGGCCAACGAAGCGCAGACCCCGCTGCGTCGCAACGTCACCATCGAAGAAGTCGGCAACGCCGGCGCCTTCCTGTGCTCGGACCTGGCGTCCGGCATCAGTGGCGAAATCATGTACGTGGACGGTGGCTTCAACACCACGGCCATGGGCAACCTCGAAGAGTGATCTTCGGTTAGCCATTAAAAAACCCGCCTTTTTGGCGGGTTTTTTATTGGGTCGAGATCAAAAGATCGCAGCCTTCGGCAGCTCCTACATTGGATATGTGTACACCTGTAGGAGCTGCCGAAGGCTGCGATCTTTGATCTTCAAATAAGGCACTGCGCAAACAATTGCTGAATCGGCTGCGTCCGTTGGCTGTACCGCTGCGCCAACACAATCTCCCGGTAAAACGTCAACTCGCCCAACGGAATCACCCTGACGTTCGCCCCATGCTCCAGCCACAGCCCCGCTTCGGGCAGCAACGAAATGCCCAGCCCGCACTCGACCATCTTCACAATGGCTTCCAGCTCATCGAGCTCCAAGGCAACGTGCACGTCGATTTGCTGCTCACGAAGAAATCTTGTCACCAGTCGCCCGCCGAACGAATTGCGGTCGTAACGCACATGGGGATGTTCGGCGAGCAACTTGAGCGGCTCGTCGCCTTCAAGATCCGTCGGCACGATCAGCACAAAGGGCTCGCGGCGGATCACTTGCGCCGACAGTTCCTTGGGCAGTTCGAACGGTGGCTTGATGAGGATCGCAAGGTCCACTTCGCCGGTGTCCACCTGGCTCAACAGGTTCAAGGACACGCCCGGCACCAGTTTTGGCTCCAGGTGTGGCGCCTGCTGGCGCAATCGTAACAGCGCCTGGGGCAGCAATCCGGTCTGCACCGTGGCCACGGCGCCGATCTTCAACTCGCCCCTGTACTCGCTGACGTCATCACTGACCGCCATTCGATTGAAGATTTCCAGCATTTCCCTGGCCATCGGCAACGCGCGCTGCCCCGCCGCATTCAGCAAGGCCTGACGCCCGGTGCGATCGAACAAGCGAATGCCGAGGGCCTGTTCCAGGTTGCGGATCTGCGCGCTGACTGCCGACTGCGTGAGGCCGATGTGCATGCCCGCTGCGGCGAACGTGCCGTAGCGCGCCACCGCGATGAAGGTTTTCAGTTCCCGAAGCATGGGGCCACCGATTGATCGAAAAAATTTGAGCTCGACGCAAAAACTATCGTCTTTCAATCAAAAAGCACAGAGCTAAACTCAGCGTCAATATTCCATAACCGAGGCACGCCCTATGCAACTCTCGCCTTTCCACCTGGCCATTCCGGTCTATGACCTGGCCGCCGCGCGGCACTTCTACGGGAGCGTGTTCGGCCTGGAAGAAGGTCGTTCCAGTGACCACTGGGTCGATTTCAACTTTTTCGGCCATCAACTGGTGATTCACCTCGCGCCAAAAAATGCTTCGCAAGAAGCCGCCCATACCAACGCGGTTGACGGCCATGACGTGCCCGTACCGCATTTCGGCGTGGTGTTGGGCATGAAAGAGTGGGAGGCACTGGCCGAACGATTGAAGTCGCTGCAGACGCGTTTCGTGATCGAGCCGGGGATTCGTTTTCAGGGACTGGTGGGCGAACAGGCGACGATGTTTTTGTTCGATCCGTGCGGGAATGCGCTGGAATTCAAGGCGTTCAAGGATATTGGGCAGTTGTTTGCCAAATGAATGCAGGCGTGGCCTCCAAGGCCGCCTTCGCGAGCAAGCTCGCTCCCACACTTGACCGATTTGAAATACTTTCAACTGTGGGAGCGGGCTTGCCCGCGATGGGGCCAGTCATTGCACCACAATGCTACCGGCCCAACGCTTTTTCAGCCTCAACCAGCATCTCTTCAACCGAGCCATGAACCACAGGATCATGCTCAATCTGCCCGATACTGAAACGAATCTCATACCCGCTATGCGCCGTGGCCATGCGTTCATCGAGCATTTCTTCGAGCCGCGCCTTGATCGCCTCGATGTCCACGCTGCCGGAACCTGTGAGCAAGGCCACGAAGGTGGCGCCCTCCAGCCGCCCGACCACGTCGTTTTCCCGAAAACCGATGCGCAGTACATCGGCAAAGGTTTTCAGCGCCTTATCACCTTCGGTGCGACCAAACAGGTAGTTGATGCGTTTGAACTCGTCAAGATTGAAAAACAGCAACGTCGCCGGTCGGTCCAGTTGCTGGCAGGCGTCCAGCCCCAATTGGGCCAACGCGAGGAAACCGTGCCGGTTGGGCAATAGCGTCAACTCATCCATGCTCGCCATCTGTACCCCGATCAGCTCTTGCTCTGCCTTGCGGGCCAGATCGCGCAAAAGCTCACGCTCCTGCTGTGGCGTCCCTGCACGTACACACGATTTGTGCGGTTTGCCTGAGATCAGCATCACATACTCCATAGGTGGGTATGTTCTTTAGAGTCCTCGATATCGGGTTTGACTCCATGTCGACTCGCCGTTGGTCAGCTACCCACTACCGGACACGGCCCGCCGGCGTCCGCCCAGCGCTTGAACTGTGTGACAAAAACATCGTGCGGCACCGGCACTGGCGCGCGATCACCGCCAGGATTCCAGCCCCACAACACCAGTTTGTCTTCGCTGACGTGCTTGATCAGCGCTGCAAAATCGCGATCACCGTTGCTCGCGCGGTCCTTGATCATGCTGCACAACATGTCCGGAGGCAGGCCGATCCAGGCCATTTTGTGCGCCGCCGGTGGCAGGCTCCAATGCGGTGCCCCAGGCGGGGCATTGGCGCCGTAACTGGCGGGTGGATTGGCCTCGGCATGGCAGCTGGCGCAAGGCAACCCCGAAGCCCCCTTGCCGTCCATGCCGCGTACCACGTTCATCGCATGGGGTAGCCCGGCGTCGAACTGCAAGGGGGCGTCCCCGGGAATGTGGCAGTTCTGGCATCGGGGGCTCTGGAACACCTTCTGTACGGTGTCGAAGGCCTTCACCGCCTCCTTGTCATCGGCGAACAGCTCTGTTGCATAGACAAAAAGGCAAATCAGTATCAGCGAGCCGAGTAACCAATGGTGTCGTTTCATCTCACACCCCCGACAGTTGCAACGGCAGTTCACGCAGGCGTTGCCCGGTCAGGGCGTACACCGCGTTGGCCACTGCTGGCGCCGTGGGTGGAACACCGGCCTCGCCGATGCCACCGGGTTTTTCGTTGCTGGGCAGGATATGCACTTCGACCACCGGCATCTCGTTGAGCCGCAGCACCTGGTAATCGTGATAGTTGGACTGCACTACCCTGCCATCCTTGATCGTCAGCTTGCTGTGCAAGGTGAAACCCAGGCCGAAGGCGATGCACGACTCCATTTGTGCGGCGATGCTCTGCGGATTGACCGCGATCCCACAGTCCACCGCACACACCACCCGATGCACACGAATCGCCAGGTTATCCTGGGAGACTTCGGCGACCTGGGCCACGTAGCTGCCAAATGACTCATGCACCGCCACGCCCAGGGCGTGGCCGTCCGGCAGCGGCGCCTTCCAGTTGGCCTTCTCTACCGCCAGGTTCAATACGCCAAGATGCCGTGGATGCGCCTTGAGCAAGGTCCGTCGGTACTCCACCGGGTCCTGGCTTGCCGCCGCGGCCAGTTCGTCGATCAGCGATTCCATGACGAAGGCAGTGTGCGTATGCCCCACCGAACGCAGCCACAACACGCTGATGCCGGTCTTTGGCGAATGCAGCTCAACCTGATGATTAGCCAGCCCCTGCAGGTAGGGACCGTCCGCCACGCCCTCCACGGACGTCTTGTCGATGCCGTTCTTGACCATGGCCGCTTCAAGCGAGGTGCCGGCCATGATCGACTGTCCGACCAGCACATGCTTCCAGGCCAGCGGCAGGCCATCAGCGCCCAGGCCGACTCGCGCCTGATGCAGGAACGCCGAGCGATAATAGCCGCCACGGATGTCATCCTCCCGCGCCCACACGGTTTTCACCGGCCCGCCCGCGGCCTTGGCGACCTGGACCGCTTCGGCGACAAAGTCCGAGGTCGGATTGGCGCGCCGGCCGAATCCGCCGCCCAGGAACTCGGTATGGATCTCGACCTGCTCAGGCTTGAGCCCGGTGATTTTGCCGGCGATCATCTGGTCCAGGGTCTGGAACTGCGTTCCGGTCCAGATCTCGCACTTGTCCTGGGTAATGCTCACGGTGCAGTTGAGCGGCTCCATGGGTGCATGGGCCAGGTAGGGCACGCTGTACTCGACGTCGAGGGTCCTGGTCGCTTTGGCCAGTGCAGCCTGGGTATCGCCGGCCTCGCTCACGGGCAGCCCGGGCGTGGCAGCGAGCTTGCGGAATTCCTCGAGCAATTGCTCGCTGTCGAGCCCTGCGTTCGGCCCCAGGTCCCACTCGACGTGCAGCGCATCACGTCCCAGTTTCGCCGCCCAGTAGTGATCAGCAATCACCGCCACGCCGGTCGGCACCTGCACCACCTTGTGCACACCGGGTATCGCCAGCGCCTCGGCGCCTTCAAAGGATTTGACGCTGCCACCAAACACCGGAGAACGCGCGACCATCGCCGTCATCAGGCCATCGAACTGCACGTCCATGCCAAATTTGGCGCGGCCGGTGATTTTCTCCGGCGTATCCAGGCGCTTGGTGGGTTTGCCGATGATGGTCCAGTCCTTGGCCTCCTTGAGCTTGATGGTCGCAGGGTCCGGTACCGGCAGCTTGCCGGCGTCGTCAGCCAGTTCGCCGTAGGTGGCGTGCCGGTCGCCGGCAATCACCACGCCCGACTCCGTGCGAATCGCCGAGGGTGCGACGTTGAAGCGCTTGGCCGCGGCCTCGACCAGCAGCAAACGCGCCGCCGCACCGGCCTGACGGTAACGGTCGAACTCCATCCAGGTCGAGGTCGAGCCGCCGGTGATCTGCATGCCGCCGAACCCGGCCAGACCGTAATCGGCGGCCGAAGCCGGTGCGTGCTCGACGCGAATTTTCGACCAATCGGCGTCCAGCTCTTCGGCGATCAGCATGGTCAACCCGGTCCAGATACCCTGACCCATTTCCGAATGACCGAGCAACACGGTGACGCTGTTGTCATTGCCGATGCGCAGGAAGGCATTGGGTGCGAACACGTTGCCCTGGTTTTCCACGCCCCGGGCAAAGCGATGGCCGCCTGGGATAACAAACGCCACTACCAGCCCGCCGCCCAGCATGGCGCTGCCCTTAAGAAAATCGCGGCGCGATAGTGGATCGATGCTGTTCATGGCCATCAGCCCAATTGGGCGGCGCGTTTGACCGCGGCGCGGATTCTTGGGTAGGTGCCGCAACGACAGATATTGCCTGACAACGCCTGGTCGATGTCGCTGTCGGTCGGTTGCGGGATCTTTGCCAGCAAGGCCGCCGCAGACATGATCTGCCCAGACTGGCAATAACCGCACTGCACCACATCGAGTTCGGCCCAGGCTTGTTGCACCGGGTGCGAGCCGTCGGTGGACAGGCCTTCGATAGTGAGGATTTTCTGTCCATGGGCCACGGCCGTGGCCGGTGTGATGCAGGAACGCAAAGGCGTGCCGTCGATGTGCACGGTACAGGCGCCGCACTGGGCCATGCCACAGCCGAACTTGGTGCCGGTCAGGTGCGCAACATCGCGCAGGACCCACAGCAGCGGCATGTCCGCAGGGACATCCAGCTCCTGGTCCTGGCCATTGATATTCAAGGTCAGCATTGCGACGGCCCTCAGACTCACGGTGTTCTGAAGTTGGCGCCGCTGTGGCGATCAGGAACCTGCGCGCGCCTTGGGGTTATCCCTACAGCTAAGCGCAAATTGTCCGGCAGGCCGAGGTGTATCGACCACCGGTCACAAAAACTACCTGGTGACCGACCCTTTATTTGTTGTCGGAGTACATATCCGTTGAGTACATATCCATTGCTG